>NZ_JBYNDP010000104.1:0-5611 GCF_059783535.1 Tateyamaria sp.
TTCGCGGTGGAGGAGGGCAAGCGCGTGCTGGTCCTGCTGACCGACATGACCGCCTATGCCGACGCGATGAAAGAGGTGGGCATCAGCCAGGAGCGGGTGCCGTCGCAGCGTGGCTATATGGGTGACCTCTATAGTGAATTGGCGCGGCGGTACGAGAAGGCGTGCGACTATGCCAAGGGCGGGTCCGTCACCATTCTGGCGGTCACCACCATGCCCGGAAATGACGTGACTCACCCGGTGCCGGACAACACCGGCTACATCACCGAGGGGCAGTTTTACCTGCATTCCGGCGTGATTGACCCGTTCGGCAGCCTGTCGCGCCTCAAACAGAACGTGGTGGGCAAGACCACGCGCGAGGATCACAGCCAGATCATGAACACGATGATCCGCTTCTATTCCGAGGCGCGGGATGCGGCGCAGAAACAGGCGATGGCGTTCGAGCTGTCGGATTATGACCATCAAGTGCTGAAGTTTGGCGACCTGTTCCGTGACCGCTTCATGGACATCAACGTATCCATGCCGCTGGAAGAGGCGCTGGACCTGTGTTGGCAGACGCTGGCGGAATGCTTCACCGCAGAACAGTTGCTGATGAAGCAAACCCTGATCGACACATTTTTCCCCAAGGTGGCTGATGGCGCGGTTGCAGCTGAATAAGTCCTCACTCGCCCGCGAGGCGGCGCAGTTGCGGTCCTATGAGCGGTTCTTGCCGTCGTTGGACCTGAAGCGTCAGCAGCTGATGGCGGAACGCGCCAAGGCTGTGGCCGAGGTGGCTGCCTTGCAGGAGGAAGTTGACCGGCTGGCGGCGGAGGTCGGGCGCGATGTGCCGATGCTGAGCAATCGCGACATTGATCTGAGCGGGTTGGTGGAGCTGACCGACTATCATCTGGGTGAGGAGAATGTGGTGGGCACGCGCCTGCCCGTGCTCGACCGGATCGAGGTGACGGTGCGCCCCTATTCGCCCATGGTGCTGCCCCATTGGGTCGATCATGTGACGTACTTGTTGCACGACATGCTGACCGCCCGGTTGCGCGTGCAGGTGGCGCGCCAGCGGGTCGAGGTGCTGGACCGGGCCGTCCAGACCGTGACCCAGCGGCTGAACCTGTTTGACAAGGTGCTGATCCCCAATGCCCGCGCCAACATCAAGAAAATCCGCATCTATCTGAGTGACGAGCAGACCAGCGCCGTGACCCGGTCGAAGATTGCCAAGCGCAAGCGGGGCGTGGCATGAGCATTGCGCCCTTGAAGAAGCTAAGCCTTGTGGGGCCTGTGGAGGCGCAGGACGCGGCCCTGACCCGGCTTCAGGATATGGGTGTGATGCATATCCTGCCGCTGGTTCCGGCTGAGACCCAGGTGGAAAAGCGGGTCAGTCGGGAGGCGGAGGAAGCCTATAAGGCTTTGCGCTTTCTGGCTGTGGTGCCAGGGCCGCGCCGCCAGGTGCGCAGCGATCCCGAATTCGATGTGCAGGCCTTTGTGGCCGATGTGCTGGCGCTGAAGGATCGGTTGCGCGCTGCGCGGGACCGTCGTGATGCGCTGGCCAATCGGCTTGAGCATATGCAGCCGTGGGGGGATTTCGAATTCCCGCCGCTTGAGAGCCTTGCGGGTCAGCGCCTGTGGTTCTGGCAATTGCCGGTGAAGCATCGCGCAGCGCTGCAATCGGTGGACCTGCCGTGGGAGATTGTCGGGCAAGATGCGCGGTATCTTTTTGTTGTGGTTCTTAGCCCGGATGAGCCGCCGAGCGATCTGCTGCCCGTGCCAAGGGTGCATCTGGGGGCGAAACCCGGCCGAGTGCTTGAAGCCGATCTGGAAACAGCCGAGATCGAGATTGAGACCCTGCTGGGCGAGCGGATGGCGTTGACCCGCTATCTAACCTTGCTGCGCGGCAAGCTGTCCGAGGCCGAAACGCTGGCCGAACGCGCCTTTGCCGACAGCCAGACTTTGCGCGATCCAGACCTTTTTGCCGTGCAGGGCTGGGTGCCAGAGGCGCGGGTGTTGGAGGTTGAGGAAGCCTGTGCCGATCTCGGGCTGGCCGCGCTGATCGAAGCGCCGGGACCCGAGGACACGCCGCCCACCTTGCTGGAGCAACCCGATGAGGCGGGTGCCGGGGTCGATCTGGCGACGTTCTATCAGCCGCCCCATTACCGCGCGTGGGACCCGACGCGGATGCTGATGCTGTCCTTTGCCTTGTTCTTTGCCATGATCGTGGCGGATGCGGGCTATGGCATCGTGGTGGGCCTGCTTGTTCTGACCTTTTGGCGGCGATTGGGCGTGAGCGCGCATATGCGGGCGTGGCGGCGGATGGGCCTGTATCTGGCCGGGGCTGCGGTGGCGTTTGGCGTGATCGTGGGCAGCTATTTTGGCTTTGCTCCGGCACGTGGTCCGCTGGAACGGGTGGCCTTCCTTGATCTGAATGACTTCGACACGATGATGACGCTGTCGATCCTGATCGGCGTGCTGCACATCTGTTTTGCCAATGCGATGGCATTTCAGGCCAAGACCACGCGCAGCCGCTATGGCAACCTGGGCTGGATCGCCCTGCTGGCGGGCGGGGTGGTGTTGTGGGTCGGAGGTCTGGAAGGATTATCGCGCGACGTTGGCGCGGCGCTGATGGGCGTGGGCCTGCTTTTGGTCGTGGCCTATGCCAGTGACCGGCCCGTACGGCAGCCCAAGGACTGGCTGTGGCGCGGGTTTGATGGCCTCAAAGGTGCTGCGGGCCTGATGGGCATGTTTGGCGACGTGCTGTCCTATATGCGCCTGTTTGCACTTGGCCTTGCCTCGGCTTCGCTGGCCATCACCTTCAACGATCTGGCGGCGGATGTGATGGCGTCCGGCTCTGGCCTGGCCGTGTTGGGCGGGCTGCTGATCTTTGTCATCGGTCACGTGCTCAACTTCGCGCTCGCGATGATGAGCGGTGTGGTGCACGGCCTGCGGCTTAATTTCATCGAGTTTTACAAATGGGGCCTGCCCGAGGAAGGCATCGTCTTCCGGGCCTTTGCCCGCAAGGAGGTTCAGGAATGACTGAGTTCGTTATCGCATTGGGTTGGGTGGGGATTTTTGCCCCCATGGCCCTCGGTGCTGTCGCCAGTTCCATCGGCTGTTCGATTGCCGGGCAGGCGAGTATCGGTGCCATGCTGGAAACCGAGGGCGGCTATGGTCGGTTCGTCGGCATCTCGGCCTTTCCGTCGACCTTTGTGATCTACGGCATTGTCATCATGTTCACCCTGAACCGCGAGGTGACGCTAGAGAATGCGGGTGGGCTGTTCGGCGTCGGCCTGCTGTCCGGCGTTGCGCTGCTCTATTCGGGCATCTGGCAGGGGCGGGCTTGTGCGGCTGCCATCAATGCGTCGAAAGAGAAGCCGCAGATATTTGGTCTGGCCCTTGCGCCTGCTGCGATCATCGAGGGCTTTGGCGTCTTTGCCTTTGTCTTTGCCCTCGTCATCAGTGCGGGGATTGCGTGATGGCGGTAGAGCAGGAGACGGCCAGAGGGGTTGATGCCCTGATTGCCCGTTTGCGTCACGACGGAGTGGCCGCGGGCACCGCAGAAGCGGAGCGGTTGGTGGCGGACGCGCAGGCGGAGGCCGCGCGGATCGTGGCCGAGGCGGAGGCCGTGGCGGAAAAGACCAAGGCCGACGCCAAGAAGGCGGCAGATCGGTACACCCGCGCGGGTGAAGAGGCCCTGAACACCGCCATGCGCGACGCAGTGCTGACGATGAAATCGACGATGATGGCGCAGTTCGAACAGGACGTGCAGCGCATGGTCAGCACCGAGATGTCCGAGCCCGAGATGTTGCGCCAGATGGTGCTGGAGCTTGTCGGTCGGGCAGGGCAGGCGGCGTCGATGGGCGAGGGAGCCAGTGTGATCCTGCCTGCCGAGGTGGTTGGCCCCGAGGCAATCAGCGCCAATGCAGATGACATCCAGTCGGGCGCGCTGACCCAATATGTTCTGGGTCTGGCGCAGGAAAAACTGAAAGAGGGTGTGACGCTCTATGCCGCGAGCGACCTGCACGCCGGTATCCGGGCGCAGGCGGGTGAGGATGGAGTGGCGTTGGACCTGTCCGATCAGGCCATTGCCGCGCTGCTCATGCAGCACTTGCAGCCCCGCTTCCGTGCCGTGCTTGAGGGGGTGATCAAATAGCTATGTCTGATCCCGATGCCTATGTCGCGCTGGTTTCCAGCCTACCGAGTTCGGAGCGGTTGTTTGTGGCTAAACGGCCCCCCTTGTCCCGCTTGCGGCTCAACAGACGCCTGTCAGCGCTGAGCGAAGAACATGCGCAGACGCTTGCGCGGATGGAGCGTTTGCTGAGCTGGTCTGCCTATGATCCGGGGTCGGACCTGGACACGTTGGTGGGTCGGGCAAAGGAGCTGATGGCTGATCTGCCCTATCGCACATTGCGCCGCATCGTGGATGAACGGATGGAGTTGCGCACCGCCGTGGCCGCGCTGCGGATGCGGCAAGGCGGAGTAAAGCCGCCTGAAACGGATTGGGGTTATGGCGTCTGGACGTCTCAGATCGCGGCCAATTGGAACGAGCCTGCCTTTGGTCTGGATCGATCCTTGCCATGGTTGCGGCAAGCCGGGCAGTTGTTGGAGCAGGGGGACCCGCTGGGTCTGCAACGCCATCTGCTGGATGTCACCTTTCGCCAGTTGCAGCGTCATGCAGGCCGCCATCACTTCGATTTCGAAGCGGTCGTGATTTACGTTCTGAAGTGGAACATCTTTGACCGCTGGGCCAAGGCCGACAGCGTGGCTGCCGCGCAGCGCTTTACCGAGCTGTCCGAAGATGCGCTGAAGAATTTCCCACACCTGCAAGCGGAAGGAGCCACAGTATGACCGCCGCCGCAAAAAAGGTTCAACACCCCGAGGGTGACGCCGCCACTGCCCGCATCGTTGCCGTGCAGGAAGGGTTGGTACGGATCGAATCCATGGATAATCCCGATGGAACGTCGGGGGCGTTGGTCAAGAACGAGATGGTCTACATCCTGCCCAGCCGTTTGGCCGCCGGTGGTCGGCAGGAGCGGCTGAAGGCCGAGATTTTGCGCGTGCAGGGCAACACCGCTGACGCGCAGGTCTATGAAAGCACCCAAGGGGTCGCGGTGGGCGATCCGGTGGTGCAGAGCGGGCAGCTTTTGTCGGTGGCGCTTGGCCCGGGATTGCTGGGGCAGGTCTATGACGGGTTGCAGGCGCCGTTGAAGCAGGTGGCCAATGCCTATGGCATTTTCCTGCCGCGCGGGGCCGATGTGGACCCGCTGGATCGGGCGGCCAAGTGGTCGTTCACGCCGTCGGTGAAACTTGGGGATACCGTGACCGCTGGGCAGACCATCGGGACGGTGCCCGAGGGGCGTTTTACCCACAAGATCATGCTGCCTTTCAACTGGACGGGCACCTATACCGTCAACTGGGTGCAGAAGGGGGCTGTGACCGTCAACGATCCGGTGGCGCGTCTGACTTCGGATGGCGGGCAGGAGCATGTTATCCCCCTGTCGCAGCGCTGGCCGGTGCGGCGGCCCATGGCGGGTGATCTGCTGAAATCCGGGGCTGTGCAGCGCAAGTTTCCCGATACGCCGGTCCTGACCTCGCAACGGCTGATCGACACGTTCTTTCCCATCGCGCGGGG
>NZ_JBYNDP010000104.1:5711-13315 GCF_059783535.1 Tateyamaria sp.
GATGTGCTGCTGATCGCCGACAGTACCTCTCGCTGGGCGCAGGCGATGCGCGAAACCAGCGGGCGGCTGGAGGAGATCCCGGGGGAGGAGGGATTTCCGGCTTACCTCGAAAGCTCGATCAAGGGGCTGTACGAACGGGCTGGTGTAATCGAGGCGGCGGATGGGACCACGGGCAGCCTGACGATGATTGGCACCGTGTCACCGGCGGGCGGCAACTTTGATGAGCCGGTGACTCAGGCGACCTTGTCGACGGTGAAGTGTTTCCTCGGCCTGTCGTCCGAGCGCGCCTACAAACGTTTCTATCCGGCGGTCGATCCGCTGCTGTCGTGGTCGCGCTATCTGGACCAGATGGCGGACTGGTACGACCGCCATATCGAACCGGGATGGACGGGCAGGGTGAAGGCGCTGCAGGCCCTGTTGGAGCAAGGCGAGCAGATCAGCCAGATGATGAAGGTGACGGGTGAGGAGGGCGTGACCCTCGCGGACTATGTGACCTTCCAGAAGGCGCTGTTCGTCGACATGATCTTTCTTCAGCAGGACGCGTTTGACGCGGTGGACAGTTGTGCGCCACTGGACCGGCAGCAGCGCGTGTTTGTGCTGATGCAGCGGATCGTGGATGCCACGATGACGCTGGAAGACAAGGGTGCGATCCGCAGCTGGTTCACCGAGATCACCGGTCTTTTCAAGAACTTCCACTACGCGGCGGATGGCACGCCGGAATACAAGTCACTGCTGGCGCAGATCGAAGCAAAGATTGCGGAGCAGTGAGCCAAGGAACGTCCCTATCACCCACCCATGGCGGCCACTGCGCTGCCTGACACAGGAGTTGATCATGGAACTGAACAAGCAGGCCAACGTGTTTCAGATTGGGCCAGACCTAATCAAGGATGCGGAATTCGTGCGGGATAAAGCCGCCGATGCGTGGATGAGCAATGTCGATCAGGTGGGTTTGCAATCGAATATCCTGTCGCAGGTCGCCGCATTGCAGTCCAAGAAGATTGCCGATCATCACAGCGCGCGGACGCGCGCGCTGATGCAGCGTTTTGGTGCGATGGCGGGTCACGTGTTTGACAACCCGCAGGCGCAGATGGAGGCCTTTGCAGCCTATGCCCAAGATGCGGCCCAACGCGTGATCCTGACCCTGGATGCGCTGCGTGAACGCGGCGATGTCTTTCTGGAGCATGAAGCGGCAGGGTGCCCGCCGGTTTTGGATTATGACTATGATGTTGTTGTGGATGGGGCCGACCTGGATCGTCCATGCAATTATCAGCTTTTGCACATCAACCCGCCCGCCGGGGTCAAGGTTGATCAGACCAGCCGGCCCTATGTGATCATAGATCCGCGCGCCGGACACGGAGCTGGCATCGGAGGGTTCAAACCGGACAGCCAGGTGGGCGTCGCGTTGTCCAGGGGGCATCCGGTTTACTTCGTCAGTTTCAGGCGTGATCCCCTTCTGGGTCAGACCCTTGCCGATGTGATGCATGCCGAGGCGGGTTTCATGCGCACGGTGCGCGCACGCCATCCAGACAGCCCGCAGCCCGTTGTGATTGGAAATTGCCAGGGTGGGTGGGCTGCGCTGCTGATGGCGGCGTGCAACCCGGATCTGACGGGCCCGCTGGTTCTGAACGGCGCACCGGTTGCGCCGTGGGCCGGTGCGGTTGGCGACCACCCGATGCGGTACAATGGTGGTGTGCTGGGCGGTGCATGGCAGCCGATGTTCTGGTCCGATCTGGGTGCCGGTCAGTTCGATGGCGCCAACCTGGTGATGAACTTTGAGCTGCTGAACCCAAGCCGGAACCACTTTGGCAAGTATTTTGACCTCTACCGCGATCCCGAAGGCAGGCGTCAGCGTTTCCTGGATTTTGAGCGCTGGTGGGGTGGCTATTTCATTCTGAACGAAGCGGAAATCCTGTGGATCGTTGAGCAGCTGTTTGTCGGCAACCGGCTAGTCAAGAACACTGCCCAGCTTGAGCCGGGCAACCCGGTGGACATCAAGGCGATCAAGGCGCCCATCTTCGTCTTTGCAAGTCATGGCGACAACATCACACCGCCGCAGCAAGCGTTGAACTGGATCGCCGAAACCTATGCCGACACGCAGGAGATCAAGCTGCGCGGGCAGCGCATCATCTACATGCTGCACGACGAGGTTGGCCATTTGGGGATATTCGTGTCCTCAAGGGTCGCTCGGAAGGAGCATACGCACATGGCCTCGACCCTAGAAACCGTCGAAGCGATGGCGCCGGGCCTTTATGAGATGCAGATTGATGACATTGAGGGGGATGGTGTCGACAAGCAATTCAAGGTGCATTTCGTTGAGCGCAGTCTGGACGATGTTGCGGCCCTGGATGACGGGCAACATGACGAAACCAGCTTTGCCGCCGCGGCGCATATGTCCGAGGTACAGGCCGGTGTTTACGAGGTGGTGGGCCGCCCTGCGGTGCAGGCGTTTTCAACGCCGATGAGCGCGAAGGCCTTGCGCAATCTACATCCCTTGCGTATGGAGCGATCGCTGGCGTCCTCCAATGTCCCTGCGATGAAAGGCGTTGAGAGCCTTGCCGACAGGGTCCGCGAACAGCGCAAGCCCGCGATGCCGGGCAACCCGTATGTCCAGCTTGAACAGCTGACCGCCGAGTGGATCGAACAGGCGATGGATTTTGGTCGTGACCTGCGGGATGCATGGTACGAGGCGACATTCTATACTATGTGGGGTGGGCCTTGGGCGGCCTGGTTCGGGCGGAAACATGTGGCGCGTCGTACGCTGCCTGACCCGCTTTCCCTGCGCAAACTGCCGGAGGCCGAGGCGGCCCTGTCGCACATGGCCCAAGGTGGTCTGGGCGAAGCAATTGTGCGTATCCTGATCCTGCTGGCCGACAGTCACCAATCGTTCCGGGCGGACATGCTTGATCGGTGGGCATATGTTTTTGCCAACGAAGCTCCGTTTGACGCTCTGTCGGTCGATGAGCGCCGACGCATGATCCACGAGCAGACCATCATTGTCGCATTTGATCAGGATGGTGCGTTGGATACCCTTCCAAACTTGCTTCCGACGCCAAAGGATCGCATGCGCGCGGTCAATCTGGTGCGCCGCATCATTGTGTCGGTCGAAAACAGCTCGCCCGGGTTGGAGGCCATGGTGCGCGAGATATGCCAGACGCTTGATATTCCTGTGGTGGGAGACGTGAGCAAGGGTGTTGATCCGAGAATGTCCGAAAACGGGTGAGCCCCGCCGTGTCCGGCATCCATTGTCAGGCGCAGGTCAGGTGCTTCAAGACAGGCCGTTGGCGACTTTTTCTATGATCACAAGCCCGGGCTGTGCGGCTGTCTCCGCATCCGTCAGCACGAAGCGTTTGCCGACAACCTGCAGCGTGACCAGCGCGTTGTCAGGCTTCGCGACAAGGTGTCCTTTGGCCCGAACGACGTTTTCCTGGTCTGCAAGTGTTTGGGCAAATGCTTCGGCGTTGACCGGTTCCGACAGGAAGAGGGTGCGAGAGGTCAGTTCGATGTGATGCGGTCCACCATCCGAGGGGATCGCTTTGTCCAGCGTCGTATCTTGAGGAAGAAGCACCTGATGCAGAATGTCATTGCTGGTTTCGACCAGAGCGGCGCCGGGCGCGTATGTCTTCATTATGGTCCTGCTGTCTTCCATTTGCTGCGGGGTGGCCAGATCTGTCTTGGTCAGAACGGCAAGGTCAGCCGCGCCCAGCTGTCGGGTGATGGTGTCGGACACGTATGTATCGGCCAAATGGTCCGGCAGGCATTCGGTGTCGGCCAGAACGATGATGCCCAACACCTGGATGTCATTGCCGAACAATCCGACCGATGCAGCGATCTTGTCAGGCAGGGCGACGCCGGAAGTTTCCAGCAGCACGTGATCAGGCTTGGGGTCAAATGTGCGCATCTTGCCGAGCGCCAGCATGAGATCATCGCCATAGGAGCAGCAGACGCATCCGCCCGCCAGCGCGATCAGGTCGTCGTCCTGTGCTTCGATCAGGTCGGCGTCGATGGGCAGCGCACCGAATTCGTTGACCAGCACGGCAAGCCGTTGTCCGTTTGCGTTGCGCAGGATTTGGTTGATCAGGGTCGTTTTGCCGGCCCCCAGATAGCCGGCGATGATCGTCATGGGCAGGGTATCAGACATGGGCGGCTGCGAAGGGTTTGCCGCCAAGGACGGTGCCCCAAACCCGTGTGTCCTTCAGCCGATCGGTTCCCATCTCTGCCGGGTCGTCTTCGAGCACGGCGAAATCCGCGCGCTTCCCGGCTTCGATCGATCCGACCTCTCCATCCATATGGAGGGTATAGGCGGCGCCGATCGTGATGGCGTAAAGCGCCTGATCGAGCGTGATCTTTTCCGCTTCACCCAGTGTCCGGCCCGATGCGGTCTTGCGGTTCATGGCGCACCAGCCGGTGAACAGGGGTCCAAGCGGCGTAATGGGTGCATCCGAATGAATGCCAAAGGGCACGTCCAGCCGTGCGGCGGTGCCTGCAGCATTCATCCGTTCTGCCCGTTCGGGACCGACAGTCAGTTCATAATGCTGGTCCCCCCAATAGTGGTGGTGGTTGGCAAAGAGGTTCACGCACAGCCCCAGTTCCTTGATCTGGCGGAATTGTGCGGTGTCGGCCAGTTGGCAGTGTTGCAGGGTAAAGCGGTGGTCGGTTGATGGGGTTCTGCGCAGCGCTTTGCGCATGGTGTCGATGACCAGTTGCGTCGCCTCGTCCCCGTTGGTGTGGCAATGCACTTGTATGCCTTTGGCGAGCGCGTTTTCGAGGATGTATGCCAGTTGTTCCGGCGCGATGTACCATAGCCCGTTGGGCGCGCCATTATAGTAGCCGGGCGCGCGCAGGCGAGCGGAGAACCCCTGGATCGAACCGTCGACCACGATCTTGATCCGGCCCAGGCGCATCTTTTCAGTGCTTTGCGGGGCGAGTACTTCGACGTGTTTGATCAGATCTTCGGGGCTGACCCCATGGTGAAAGCGCAAGGGCACGATGCGGGCCGGGTAGGTTGCATTGCCCGTGACCTTTTTCATCATCGCGACGGCCTCGTCCGGCAAACGTGCCGCCAGATCGGTGGCCGTGGTGACACCTGCTCGGACGCAGAGCTTGCCAAAGCGCCACATGCCTTGTTCGTCGCAAGAGAGCATGTCGCGATCAAAGCCGACATGGATGGAGACAGGGCTCATGACGTCAGGGCCCTTCAACTCGCCTGTCGGCAGGCCGTCATTGCCCAGCGGCACGCCCTCGTGATTGATGCCGGGCCGCATGAGCCCGGCGAGTTCCAGCGCCTTGGAATTGACGTTCATGATGTGGCCCGAGGCGTGCATGATCCCGATGGGGCGGGTGGTCGAGATCGTATCGAGCTGTGCGCGGTCCACGCGCTGGTTGTCGAAATAGATCGGGTCGAGAGACCATCCGGGCAGGGGTGCGTCGGGGTCGTCCAGATTCGCCTCTGCCGCGGCCAGCTTTGACAGGACGGCGTCGAGGTTTTTGCACCCCGCCTGCATGTCCCCCTCGGGCGACATGCGGTCGAAGAAGCCCACATAGGTGTGGGACCAAAGCGCGCCTTCCTGCAGATGGCAGTGACCTTCGACGAGGCCGGGCATCAGCACCTTGTCGGCGAATTGGGTGTCGAGCTCGTAGTCTCCCCAACCTTCGAGTTCTTCCAGTGATCCGGCGCCAAGGATGATACCGTCACGTATGGCCACATGGGTTGCGTGCGGTTTTTGCGGGTTCATCGTCAGGATTTTGCGGGCGGAAAGAATTTTGATCACGTGTGGGGGCCTGGGGCTGAAAACGTCTGTCGTGCAAGGCTAGGCGGTTTTCTTTTTGCCAAAAACTGGATTTAATCGCCGCATAAACATCATTGAATGGGGGAATGATGGCGGGAAGCCTGACGCTGAAGCAAATGCGCTATGTCGAGGCGACAGGGCGGTTGGGGTCGATTGCGGCTGCCGCCGAAGCGCTGAGCATTTCGCAAAGTTCGATTACGGCAGCCATCGACGCGCTTGAGGCGGAGCTTGGGTTTGGCATCTTCACCCGTGTGCCGGCAAAGGGCATCCAGAAAACCCCCGGCGGTGCTGACACACTGAAATTGATCAGTCGCTTCCTGGCGGACTACAGGGATTTCGAGGCCGAGCTTTATGCGCTTGGCGGGTCTGTGACGGGCACGATCCGGCTGGCTTGTTTCGCGACGGCGGCGGCGACGTTCTTGCCGCCTGCGATCAAGCAGTTCCAGTCAGAGTTTCCGAACGTGCAGTTTGAGCTGGTCGAGGGGGACATGGACACTGTGGCCGAGTATCTGGACACCGGTGCCGCCGATATCGCCTTTACCTATGATGAAGTGATCGGAACCCATCATGACTTCGATCTGATGGTCGAGTTGCCGCATTATGCCATGGTCAACACGCAGGACCCGCTGGCTGCGCGCAAGTCGGTAAGCCTCGCCGATTTGCAGGACCAGCCGATGATCAATCTGCAATTACAGCGGTCGGGCACTTACTATTCGGACCTGTTTGCCGAAGCTGGGCTGACGGTGCGCGTGGCCCATGCCACGTCCTCGGTCGAAATGATCCGTACGCTGATTGCCTCAGGATTTGGCTTTTCGATCCTGAATGCCCGTCCTGTAAGCGCAGCGCTTGAGAGCCGGGGCATCACCGTTTTGCCCATCACTGATCCGATCCCGGCGCGCCGCTTTGGTCTGGTCACACAATCCCGAGTGACGCTGCCCTATCCCGTGCAGCGGTTTATCGAGTGCTGCCATGCACTTCGCGCCGATGGGGTGTTTGAAAACCTGGCTGTCCGTGCCGAATGAGCCATGCCGTTAGCACCATTTTTTAGCGTTTTCAGACATATTAAAACTATTTTTTCGAATGAGGGGCGGCGCCTAACCTTTTCCCAATAAAAAATGAGACCCCGGGAGAAGAACCTATGAAGATCGCCGCACTACGACACCTGGCCATTGCTGCGGGGGTTGCCGCCCTGCTGGGAACGACGGCCATGGCCGAAGAGCCGGTGCGCGGCGGGACCCTGATCACGACCCTTCCGCAAACGCCACGCCACCTGAACCCGGCTGTTCAATCAGGAATCGTGACCGGTGCGCCGGGGGCGCAACTTTTTGCGGCGCCGCTGCGCTATGACGAGGATTGGACGCCGCAGCCCTACCTTGCCGAAAGCTGGGCATGGTCGGATGACGGGTTGTCTATGACGCTGAACCTTGTGCAGGGTGCCACCTTCCATGACGGCGAGCCGATCACGTCGGAGGACGTCGCATTCTCGGTCGAGACGATCAAGGCGAACCACCCGTTCAAGACGATGTTCGGCGTGGTCGAGACCGTCGAGACGCCCGATGATCACACTGCGATCCTGAAGCTGTCGCAGCCGCACCCGGCATTGTTACTGGCGATGTCGTCGCAACTGATGCCGATCATTCCTAAGCATATCTATGGCGACGGTCAGGACCGGAAATCGCACCCGCGTAATGGGCAGGATGTGGTTGGCTCGGGCCCGTTCAAGTTCGTGGAGTTCACGGCGGACCAGCAGGTCATCCTGGAACGCAACGACGACTTCTTTATCGAAGGGCGTCCCTATCTGGACCGCATCGTCTATCG
>NZ_JBYNDP010000005.1:0-77520 GCF_059783535.1 Tateyamaria sp.
TGAATACGGGCGAGGCCCATGCCGATCTCGATCTGCTGCGCCGTCCCAAACGGGTTGTTATCGTTGGACAGGTCCGCAGGAGACACCGCATTCAGCAGCTCGCGCGAGCGCGGGCCCATGACGGCCAGGACGCCTTCGCCCGGAGTCACGTCAGTAATCACCACATTGAAATCGCCCACATGGCGTTCCATCCACGTTTGGTCTGCCAACCGCGTAGCTGCCGGAGTCACAACCAGATACGCCGTCTCGGTCAGTCGTGTGACGGTCACATCCGCCTCGACCCCGCCGCGATTGTTCAGGAATTGGGTATAGACGATCTTACCATTCGGCACCGAATAGTTACCGCCGCCCACATAATTCATGAACGCCTCGGCGTCGCGTCCCTCGACACGGATTTTGCCAAAGGAAGACATGTCATACATGCCTACGTTCTGGCGGATGGCCATGTGCTCTTCGCGTACGTTGTCAAAGAAGTTCTGGCGGTTCCAGCTGTATTCATATTCCGGCGTCTGGCCTGCTCGGGCAATCCAGTTGGCGCGTTCCCACCCGGCGAATTCGCCCATGACCGCGCCGCGTTCCATCAGATGCCCATGGAAGGGCGAGCGGCGAACGCCGCGTGCCGTAGCCTTTTGGCGGAAGGGGAAGTGATCTGCGTAAAGCAGGCCCAGCGTTTCCTTGGACCGTTCAGCCAGATAGGTCTTGTTACCCTGGAACGGCTGCATCCGGCTGATATCCACATCACCGAGATCAAAGGGCTTGTCACCATCTTCCATCCATTGCGCGAGCGCCATACCCGCGCCACCAGCCGACTGGATACCGATGGAGTTGAAACCACAGGCGACCCAGACATTGTCCATCTCGGGCGCAAGACCCAGGTGGTAGGCATCGTCAGGAGTGAACGACTCAGGCCCATTGAAGAACGTGTGGATGCCCGCCTCGGCCAGCATCGGCAGACGGTTCACTGCTGCTTCAAGGATCGGCTCGAAGTGGTCAAAATCTTCGGGCAATTGGTCGAATTCAAAGTCCTTCGGGATGCCATCCACAGCCCAGGGTTTGGCGTTCGGTTCAAACGCGCCCAGCAGGATTTTGCCTGCATCTTCCTTGTAGTAAGCGCACTCGTCAGGAATGCGCAGCACGGGCAATTGCTTCAGATCCTTGATGGACTCCGTCACGATGTAGAAATGTTCGCAGGCTTGCAGCGGCACGTTCACGCCCGCCATGCGGCCCACCTCGTGACCCCACATACCCGCACAGTTCACGATCATGTCGCAGGCGATGTGGCCGTCGCTGCCATCTTCGCCTTTCCAATCCACGCCGGTGACCTTGCGACCTTCACGCACGATGTTGGTGACAGCCACACGTTCCTGTACCTTGGCGCCGTTCTGACGTGCGCCCTTGGCCAGCGCCAGCGCGATGTTGGCCGGGTCGCCCTGACCGTCCAGCGGCAAGTACACACCGCCGGTCACACCGTCGATGTTCATGTGCTCGTAACGGGCTTTGACTTCGGAGGGCGAGATTTCCTCGACATCCACGCCAAAGGACCGGGCCATGCCGGCCTGACGGCGCAGCTCCTCCAACCGCTCATCGGTCAGGGCAGCCGTGATCGACCCCACGCGCTTAAACCCAGTGGCAACACCGGTTTCAGCCTCAAGCGTGCCGTAGAGTTCTTGAGAATATCGGGCCAGCTTGGTCATGTTGGCCGTCGCGCGCAGCTGGGCAATCAGACCAGCGGCGTGCCATGTGGTGCCCGATGTCAACTGCTTGCGTTCCAGCAGCACCACGTCTTTCCACCCGAGCTTGGTCAGGTGATAGGCAACCGAACAGCCAATGACGCCACCACCAATGATGACAACGCGGGCGTTGGAGGGAAGATCAGGCATAGTACATCCTCAGACGATTATATGCCCGGCGGCTTTCAGGCGTCGGGCGATTTCAGCGATATGGGCGGGGCCAACCTCGCAACAGCCGCCCACGATGGTGGCGCCTGCGTCGATCCACGACATCACGTGGTCAGCATAGAGAGCAGGGGTGAAGTCACGCCGCGCCGACAGGCTGTCGACGGTGGGCTTGTCTTCAAGAAAATCCGAGGTGATCTGTTCGAAGCCATTGGCATAGGCACCATACGGCAGCTTGCTTGTCGTCAGCGCAGCAAGGGCAGCCGAGATCGCCTCGGGCGCCGAACAGTTTACAAGCAGTGCGCTGGCACCACCGTCTTCGGCCACCGGCACGGCACTCGCAACCGGTTCGCCTGACCGCAGTTTGGACCCATCGCGATCATCAACCGTCAGGGCAAGCCAAACTGGTAAGCCCGTTGGCACGCTGGCCGCGAGAATGTCACGCGCATGAGCCACGGACGCGACCGTCTCACAGATCAGCAAATCACATGCCGGTGCAAGCAACTCTGCCACCTCGGCGAAGAGGGACACAGCCACATCCGAAGCGGGGTGCAGGTCCGGGCGATAACTTGCCCGCAACGGACCAATTGCCCCGGCAATGCGACCCGATCCGTGCTCGCGTCGCGCCGTGCGCGCTTCGTACAGCGCGCTTTGGTGAAGGGCCGAAAACGCACCCTCGACGGGTGTGTCCGTCAGACGGTCGTGATGAATGGCATAGCTGTTAGTGGTCGCAATCGTGGCGCCCGCAGCAAAGAAATCCGCGTGCACCTGCGTGACCAAACCGGGATGATCCAGCATGATCTGTGTCGACCACAGCGGCGTGGGCTTGTCCCCGGCGCGGTGCACCAGTTCCTGCCCCATGCCACCGTCCAACAGCGTAATCTCAGCCATCAGCTCACTCCGAAAGGGATTCGATCACGCCCGCAGCCGTTCGTTTTCAGGATCCCACAGCGGTTGGTCTGCCTGCACAACAGCCTTGTAGCGCTTGCCGTACATTTCGACCTCCAACTCGGTCCCCGGAGCGGCCAAATCGGTACGCACTACGCCAAGCGCAATGGACGCGTTGATCCGATAGCCCCACGCGCCGGATGTGGTTTCTCCAACAACATCGTCGCCATTCCAGACAGTGGACATGTAGGGCGCGTCCTGATCACCGGCCTCGACAAGCATGGTGACGAAACGCTTATTCGATCCCTGCTGCTTCTCGGCTTGCAGTGCCGCCTTGCCCGGGAAGTCCTGCGGCTTGTCGAGACGCACGAAGCGGTCAAGACCACCTTCGAACATGGTGTAGTCGGTCGACAGATCGCCTTTCCACGTGCGGTAGCTTTTCTCCAGACGCATCGAGTTCAGCGCATACATGCCAAACGGTGTGGCACCGGCATCGCGGATCGCCTCATAGACCTTGGCCGCCTGATCGGTTGGTGCGTGCACCTCCCAACCCAGCTCACCCACGAAGGACACGCGGGCCATGGTCACGGGCACGCCCGCCACGTTTGCGGATTGATGGGTCAGCCAGCCAAGGGACAGGTCGGCATCCGAGATTCCGGCAAACAGATCCCGCGATTTGGGACCGGTGACCAGCATGGTGGTGACCTCATTGGAGAGGTCTGTCAGCTCAACCGCTTCCGGCGCACGGCTGGCAAGGATTTCAAAGTCATGCCACTGCGCGACCGCGGCAGTCATGATCGTGAAATCATCCTCGTCATGACGGATGACCGATACCTCGGTCAGGATACGGCCGCGGCTGTCAGCGAAGTAAGACAGGTTCATACGACCCGCTTTGGGCAGCGCGCCCGTGATCTGCGTCCGCAAAAACTCCGCGGCACCCGCCCCCTTGAGCGCGTAGCGAGAGAAGCCGCACATGTCGATGACACCCACGCCATCGCGCACGGCTTCGACCTCTTCCTTGATGCGGGCCTCCCACGGACCGTTGCGGTCCCATGTCTGTGTCGCCTCTTCGGACGTGTTATCGCCGTCTTTGGCAAACCAGTTGGCCCGCTCCCAACCATTATAGGCACCCATCTGGCCGCCATCGGCGACAAGACGGTCGTGGTTCGGCGAAAGTTTCTTGTTCCGCCCGGCAGGCCATTCGTGATGCGGGAAGTGCATCGCATATTCGTGGCCGTATGTTTCCAGCGCTTTCGACAGGCAATAGTCGTGATCGGCGTGGTCGGTGTAGCGGCGCGGGTCAACGGCCCACATGTCCCACTCGGTCTCGCCATGCATGATCCACTCGGCCAAGGTCTTGCCTGCACCGCCACCCTGGGCGATGCCGAAGGTGAATGAGTGCGCCTCAAACGCGTTTTTCACGCCAGGCATCGGGCCGATCATCGGCAGACCGTCGGGCGCGTAGGGGATCGGGCCGTTGATGTTGCGACCAACGCCGGCAGTGCCCAGCGCGGGCACACGCTCCATCGCGTCTTCGATGTAGAATTCCAGACGCTCCAGATCGTCCGGATAAAGCTGGAAGCTGAAGTCTTCGGGCATCGGATCGTCGGGGGTGACCCAGTGCGCCTTACAGTTCCGCTCATACGGCCCAAGGTTCAGACCGTTCTTGTCCTGACGCAGGTAATAGCTGATGTCCACATCGCGGATCATCGGCATCTTGTGCCCCTTTTCCTTGGTCCATGCGGCCAGTTCAGGGATCTCGTCAGTCAGGAAGTACTGGTGGGACATGACCACCATGGGCACGGTGCGGCCACCGAAGGGCTTGAACATCTCACCCACGCGCTGCGCGTAGTAGCCAGCGCAGTTGGCCACGTATTCAGCGCGGATTTCACCCTTTTCAGTCTTCACGATCCACTCGTCACCATCGCGGTCGATACCAATAACGGGGCAGAAACGTTCGATCCGGCCGCCCGCATCGCGTGCGCCTTTGGCGAGGGCCTGCGTCAGCTGCGCCGGGTCGATGTCACCATCCAGCGGGTCCCAAAGACCACCGGCCAGATCATGCGTTTCCATGAACGGGTTGAACTCTTTTAACTCGTCAGGCGTGCACATCTGCATCTCAAGGCCCTGATAACGGCCCATGCCTGCAACGCGCTCAAACTCCTGCATCCGCTCCTTCGTGTGGGCGAGACGCAGGGCGCCCGTCACGTGGTAGTTCATCGGGTAATCGACGTCGTCAGCCAGCGTTCGATACATCTCGAGCCCATAGCGCTGCATGTTCATCACGGCCCAGGACGACGAAAAGTTCGGGCAGTTGCCCGCCGCGTGCCAGGTGGAGCCCGCCGTCAGTTCGTTTTTCTCCAGCAGAACACAATCGCTCCAACCCGCCTTGGCCAGATGATACAAGGTTGAGGTGCCAACGACACCACCCCCGATGATGACCACGCGGGCCGTTGTTGGAAAATCTGCCATTTGAGTAGCTCCCTATTGGTCGTGTTGCGGACGTCCATCCGCGATGTCGTAGTAGTCGCCCTTGTCGGCGACAAAGATGTGTTTTTCTGTGGTGATCCCGGTCGGCCCGTCCAAAGTCCCCGACATGACGGACACTGCACCGCCATCGTCCTCGTGCCGCCAGAAAAGGGATGAACCACAGCGGTTGCAAAACCCACGCTGCGCCTTTGGCGAGGATTGATACCAGACCAGCGTGTCGTCACGTGTGATCTCAAGCTGGTCGGGTGCAACTTGCGTTGCCGAGACATAGTGTCCGCTCGTCTTCCGACATTGGAGGCAATGGCAGGCAACGGAATTGCGCAGCTCTCCGGAAAGGGTGTAGGCGACACCGCCACACAAGCAGCTTCCTGTCTTCATGTCAGGACCTCCCCGGCGTTGCTGATGTGCCCAGAAGCAACCCGTAGACAACGAAACATGTTGCCATCACACGCCGGAACCAGACGTTGAACACCGCACTGATGGCGGCCCGCCCGATACCTGCGCCCAGCGCGGTGAAGCCCGAATAGCTGAGTGCTGTAATCGTCAACGCTGTTGGAATGATCTGCCACATCTGATCCCAAACGGGCACGTCCGGCTGCACGAATTGCGAAAAGGCAGCGAGATAACCCGCCACGCTCTTTGGATTGATCGTCGCAATTGCGAAAGCGCGGGCGTAAACGGATTTGCCAGATTGTACGGCCAACTTGGGCGGCGTCCGGGCCGTGAGCCAACCCCGCACGCCGAGATAGATCAGGAAGCCCGCTCCGATCAGTTTAGCCACGAAAAACGCAGTCGGGGACGCGGTGATCAGCGCCGTAATGCCCGCTGCCGACAAGATCAGAAACAGCAACGCTTGCGTCAGGATCGCAAGAACGCCGGGAAGCGACCGACGAAACCCCAGGGTCATGCCGTTGTTGATGCAGTTGATAGCGTTTGGGCCAGGGGTGGTGACAAAGACCACCCAGAACATCGCGAATATGACCCAGGCTTCGAACGACATCAGTACACCGGCGGCGCAATGACCCAGATCGCGACTGCAGGCGCGTCATAGGGATTCTTCCAGCGAAAGGGCTCGCCCCGGATGCGGAAACTGTCCCCCGGTGCGATGGCATACGTCTGGCCGGCAATTTCCAGGTCCAGACGACCGGAGATCAGATACCCCACCTCCTGTGTCGGTCGGGTGACGGCTTGGGCGATCTCGCTGTGCGGCTCAAAAGTCGAGTGCACCATCTCGAAATCATCGGTCAGATCCGGCGACAGCAGTTCTTCGACCAGACCTGCCGTACGCGACCCGATGGGCCGCCGCGCACCACTGCGCACGACATAACCCTCTTCGTTGGCAGGGGCCGCGCCCCGGCGAAACAGGGTCGATACGGCAATGTCCAACTCCGCCGCGATGTGGCGCAAATCCGTGATCGAAGGCTCGGACAGATCACGCTCGACCTGGCTGACCCAACCCACGGATCGACCCAATGCGTCCGCCAAATCCTGCAATGTCAGCCCGCGCGCTTTCCGCAAGGCACGCAGGTCCGCGCCAAGGCTGTGGGCAATGGTTGGATCGGATTGCAGCATGAGCCGTGAAATTCCCTTTCAGAATTTCACGTAAGGGAAGTCAAAATGAAAAATCAAGATAGATTTTCACGCGCGGGCAAAAACATTCCCAAGAATCGCTGCCAATGCGTCGGCATCGCCCTGTGTGAAGGCATCAGGTTGGTCGCTATCGATATCGAAAACTGCAATCAGTTCACCCGAGGCTGACGTGACCGGCAGCACCAATTCCGAGCGTGTCGAACTTGCACACGCGATGTGTCCCGCAAAGGCATCCACATCCGCGACCAACTGCGCCTCACCCGTCCGCGCCGCCGCGCCGCATACACCGCGCGAAAACGGAATTTGCAGGCACCCATGCCCACCCTGATAGGGGCCGATCTTCAACATCTCGGGGCTGGTCACACGATAGAACCCGGTCCAGTCGAACCGGTCGTCACTGTGATGCACCTCACATGCAACTGTCGCCATCAAGGCAATCGGATCGTCCTCGCCGTCGGTCAGACTTTGGATCGTTTTGGCAAGCAGGTCATAGTCAGGCACTGGCAGTTCCCCTTGGGTCGCAACAATCTGGGGCGCCGCCCCGAACCCTGTCGTATTTTCAGTCAGAAGAAACTCACACGCGTTCTATGGCGATGGCCGTTCCTTCGCCACCACCAATGCAAATGGCTGCGACGCCGCGTTTGAGGTTCCGTTTTTCCAACGCGTTCAGGAGAGTCACGATGATACGTGCTCCAGATGCACCAATCGGGTGACCCAAGGCGCAAGCACCTCCGTTCACATTCACGATCTCGTGGTCGAGCCCCATTTCACGCATAAACGCAAGCGGCACGACGGCAAAGGCCTCGTTCACCTCCCACAGATCCACGTCATCCTTGCTCCAACCGATGCGATCCAGCAGCTTTTTTGCTGCGGGCACGGGTGCCGTGGTAAACAAAGCGGGCGCCTGCGCGTGGCTTGCATGACCCAAGATGCGCGCGCGTACGTTCATGTTCTGCGTCTCAGCCACCTCCTCAGACGCCAGGACAAGCGCCGCAGCTCCATCGGAGATCGAGGATGAATTGGCCGCTGTTACGGTTCCACCATCCCGAAACGCCGGTTTCAGGTGTGGGATTTTGTCAGGCCTCGCGCTGCCCGGTTGTTCGTCCGCATCCACAGTTACCGAACCCTTGCGGGTTGAAATCTCAACCGGCGTCACTTCATCCGCGAAAGCTCCGGTCTGGATTGCGGATTGTGCTCGGCTTAACGAAGCAAGTGCGTAGTGATCCTGCACCTCGCGGGTGAACTGATACGTCTCGGCGCAGTCCTCGGCAAAAGTGCCCATGAGGCGACCCTTGTCATAGGCATCTTCGAGACCATCCAAAAACATGTGATCAATCACCTGTCCGTGGCCCAAACGTGCGCCGCCTCGCATCTTGGGCAGCATGTATGGCGCGTTTGTCATGCTCTCCATGCCGCCGGCCACCATGGTCGCGGTATGACCCAACGCAATTTGGTCAAACGCCATCATCGCCGCCTTCATCCCCGACCCGCACATCTTGTTCAGCGTCGTGGCGGGGACATCCTCGGCCAGGCCTGCAGCAAAACCCGCCTGACGCGCCGGGGCCTGGCCCTGACCGGCAGGCAGCACACAGCCCATCAGCACTTCGTCCACGGTTGACGCGCCAGCACCGTCCATCGCTGCCTTGATCGCGATGCCGCCAAGGGCCGACGCTGACATGTCTGACAACGCGCCCTGAAACCCGCCCATGGGGGTACGCGATGCTCCGGCGATCACAACTGGTTTCATGCTCTGGGTCTCCTGTCAGAAGGTGGCAACCGAATAGTAAGGATTGCGACCTAGACAGACAATGTAACCAGAGAATTGCAAGAGGGCGCGCATGGATCTTCGCAGCCGATCAGAAGACAGCCTGCAGGTGGTGTCTGTACATGACAGCCGCATCGATGCGGCAGTAGCTATCGAGTTCAAGGAAGCGATGCGCAGTGCCACCGACAGCGGCGACGACACCGTTGTGCTGGACCTAAGCGAGGTCCAGTTCATCGATTCTAGTGGCTTGGGCGCAATCGTCGCCGCGATGAAACAGATGGGTCAGTCGCGGAAACTGGCTCTTGCCGGCCTGACACCAACCGTGGAGAAGGTGTTCCGCCTGACACGGATGGACAGTGTTTTCCCGGTGTTCCCCACACTTGACGGGGCAATTGCCGAACTAAAAGCCTAAACTTGTCGACCCAGATGGAAGTCCGTTCGATGACCCGCACAACATTCTTGCCTGCATTTCATATTTCGGTGGTGAGTGGTCAGATGGCCGTCAGAACGGCGCTCGGCCAACTGCTTGATGGTTTAAAACCCCTGTCGCTTGATGTTGAGGAAGCAGGGACTGTTGAACTCGTGATGGCAGAGGCGCTGAACAACATTGTCGAACACGCCTATCCCGAAGACCAAAAGGCCGGGCCGATTGATATCACATGCGCCCATGCATCTGACGGCCTGCATCTGACAGTCGTGGATTCGGGGCGGGCAATGCCAGACGGCCAAACCCCCGTTGGTGGTGCTGCCGATATCGATGTGGACTTCTGTGATATGCCCGAAGGTGGGTTCGGGTGGTTCCTGATCAAGGACCTGGCCAAGGACGTCACCTATCAGCGACAGAATACAGAGAACCTGCTACAGCTCCGGCTTGCGGTTGCACTGGCATAGGCCGTCGGACACGCGCCCCGCGCGATGATTCCGCAAAACAGCCTCCCGCCGACCATAATCCTGCCCGATTCCACCGGCATACCTGTACCTGTAGCTGCAAATAGCTTCCCTCGGTGTCGCGTGTAATTGCCCCCACCCAGTGCGCGGCACCGAGGATATTTTCTCCCCCATTCTTCTGTGGACAAGACATCTGCGACAGTTACGTTGCCCGGTGCAATCAGACTATGGGGATTTCCATGCGCGACTTTCACCTGCCCGGCCGTTCACCTGTTCTTGCATCGTCCGGCATGTGCGCCACGTCACACCCGCTTGCGGCCCAAACGGCCGTGGAAATCCTGAAAGCTGGCGGCAACGCCATGGATGCGGCCATTGCAGGGGCAGTCTTGCTGGGCATCTGTGAGCCGCAGATGACCGGGATAGGCGGTGACTGTTTCGTTCTATGGTCCGATACGGACGGCAATGTGCGTTCCCTTAACGGGTCAGGCCGCGCACCGATGGCGCTCGACGCGGCCGCGCTGCGGGCCGCAGGCGAAACAACCGTTCCACCCTACAGCGCGCACGCAGTCACCATTCCGGGTGCCATAGACGCCTTCTGCACCCTGTCCGACCGCGTCGGTCGATTGGGCCTCGACCGCATTCTGGCGCCTGCAATCCACTACGCCGAAACCGGCGTGCCTGTCGCCCCGCGCGTCGCCTTTGACTGGGCCAAGGACGAAGCCGTCCTCCAAGGATCCGCCCGCGAAGCGTACCTCATCAACGGCGCTGTCCCGACAACCGGTCAGATGTTTGCCGCACCCAAGCAAGCCGACGTCCTGCGCCGCATCGCCAAGAACGGGCGCGACGCCTTCTACAGCGGAGAGGTGGCCGAAGACATGCTGGCCACCCTCAACGCCCTGGGTGGCAAACACACGGTGGACGACTTCGCATCGACCAATTGCACAGACACCACGCCGATCAGCAGCAGCTATCAGGGCCTCGACCTGATCGAACACCCGGCCAACGGGCAAGGCGCAACCGCGAACCTGATGCTCAATATCCTCAAGCAATTCGACATCGCGGATATGGCCCCGTGGGGTACCCAACGCGCGCATATCGAGGCAGAAGCCGCCAAGCTGGCATACGACGCGCGCAACCGCTTCATCGCAGATCCAGATTGTGCCACGCGCATGGACCACATGATGTCTCAGGAAACAGCGGCACAGCTCGCGGCTCTGATCGACCCCGGCAAGGCAATGCCGAACGCAACGGCGCTCAGTGAACAGGTGCACAAGGACACAATCTATATCACCGTTGTGGATCGCGACGGCATGGCCGTCTCGCTGATCTACTCGATTTTCCATGGGTTCGGGTCAGGTATCGCCAGCGACAAGTTCGGCATCCTGTTCCAGAACCGCGGCGCTGGCTTCACGTTGGAAGAAGGGCACCCGAATGAGCTCAAAGGCGGCAAACGCCCGATGCACACGATCATCCCCGGTATGTTGGCCAAGAATGGCAAACCGATCATGCCGTTTGGTGTGATGGGCGGGGCATACCAGCCCAACGGCCACGCGCGCTTTGTCTCGAACCTCACGGATTTCGGCCTCGACCCTCAATCGGCAATCGACGCACCGCGCGCCTTCTCGGATGCAGGTGACATGAAGGTCGAACGGGGCTATTCCGAACAGGTCCGGTCAGAGCTTGCGGATCTGGGCCACAATGTCAGCATCCCTGACACCGCCATCGGCGGCGCGCAGGCAATCCTGATCCGGGACGACGGCGTGCTGGAAGGCGCAAGCGACCCCCGCAAAGATGGCTGTGCGCTCGGGTACTAGGAACCGGGTAAGGCGGAGGTGTCCTCCGCCCCGCACGTCAATTCAGCTGAAAATGCAGCGGATAGGATCCGTCCTCGAACGGGCCAAAAAGATCCGGGATGTCCGGATGATCCACCGGTTGCCCGGAATAGTCGGCAACAAGGTTCTGCTCAGACACATAAGCCACGTAGTAGCTTTGATCGTTCTCAGCCAGCAGGTGATAAAACGGCTGTGCCTTTTTCGGACGGCTGTCCTCCGGGATCGCCTCGTACCACTCTTCGGTATTCGCAAACTCGGGATCCACATCAAAGATCACCCCACGAAAAGGATGCTTTTTGTGGCGGACAACCTGACCCAAGTGATATTTTGCGCGTGTTCTAAGCATAACATTGCGCCCCCTAAGGCACCTGACTACACGGTGCAAGGGACACTTGTCCAATAATTGAGCACAATTTCGCTGGAAACAGTTTGTGAACATTGCCTTAACAGTCCTGCAAATCGTCGCGCCTGTCTTCCTGCTCGCAGGGATCGGATTCACATGGGTGAAGGTCGGGCTGGAATACCGTATTCAGTTCGTCACGCAGTTGGCCATGACCCTCTCATTGCCCTGCCTCATCTTCGTCTCCCTGATGCGGACAGAGATTGATCCCGTCGCCTTGGGAACCTTGTCAGTCGCATCCGTCGTCGCCTACGTCGGCGTCACTGTGGTCATGTTGGCATTGGTGCGCATGGCGCGTCTGAACACACGCACTTATGCCGCCCCCCTGATCTTTGGAAACACTGGCAACCTCGGGCTGCCTTTGGCGCTCTTTGCGTTCGGCGATGTCGGGCTCAGCTACGCGATCATAGTGTTCGCCATCATGGCGCTCTGGTCATACACCTTTGGCATTTGGCTGGTGGCTGGGGCGGGCTCATTCGGCAAGGTGCTGCGCGAACCGCTGGTATGGGGAACCGTTCTTGGCGCGCTGTTTCTGTGGCAGGGCTGGCAGACGCCCATGTTCCTCACCAACGCGCTTGACCTGATCGGGCAAATGGCGATCCCCATGATGCTGATCACACTGGGCGTTGCCGTGGCCCGACTGTCGACCAAGGGAATGCTGCAAGCTGCGGCGCTGTCAGCGATCAAGCTGGCCCTGTGCACCGGCATTGCCTGGGTCGTTGGGCGGTTCTTCGCCCTTGATCCGATTGCGTTTGGAGTGCTGGTTCTTCAGGTCGCCACACCCGTCGCCGTAACCTCCTATCTGCTTGCAGAAAAGTATGGCGCGCAGTCGGACAAGGTCGCGGGACTCGTCGTCGCCTCAACCCTGATGGCGGTCGCGGCACTGCCTTTGATCCTCGCGCTTGTGCTTTGACAAAACGTGATTTCCACACGGCTCATTTTCCTGTAAACTAACAAAAAAACATAAAAGCGAGTGAGGCAGATGAGCAGACTCTTTCGCGCAATGGCTTTGGTTCTTTTGGCTGCCAGCTGTGGTGGCGGGTCGGGTACGGCCCCCAACCAGTTGGACAACGCCTGTTCCATTGTCCGTGAGCGCCCTGAATACCTTCGCGCCTTCAAGGCGGTTGAACGCAAATATGGCGTGCCGGTGCATGTGCAGATGGCGACCATCTATCAGGAAAGCAAATTCGTGTCGGATGCGCGCCCCCCGTATCGCTATGCGGCCGGTGTCATTCCGACGGGGCGCATTTCCAGTGCCTTTGGCTACAGCCAGGCCTTGGACGGAACATGGGATGAATATCGCACATCCACAGGCAAGCGTGTGGCCCGACGCGATCGTATCCGCGACGCAACGGACTTTATGGGCTGGTATATGGCGGAAACCAACGCACGGCTGGGCATTCCCCTCAGCGATACGCGCAACCAGTACCTTGCCTACCACGAAGGACGCACGGGCTATACACGCGGCAGTTACCGCAACAAGGCATGGCTGATGCGTGTTGCTGGTGAGGTCGATGCAAGGTCCGATTTGTACGCGCGGCAGCTACGGTCCTGCTAGGGCCCGAAGTTAGTCTGACGTGCGACGCGGCGCATCAAACAGGCGGTTCGACAGCGAACCGCCTGTTTGCAACTCACCGAGAACAACGGTTGTCTGACCGCCGCCACTGTCGTTCACAACCCATTGGCGCAATTGCACCGGGTTGCCGGTGAACTTCATTTCGATATTGCCATATTCCGGATGCTCGGGATCTTGCGCCGTGACAACCGTCGCCGTGCCATCAAAATCATGGCCAACTACCATGTTGGCCCGACCGAGGTTTACATTGCGCGCCAGGATCAGCGACAACGGCGTGCGGCGCAGCGGATATGTCTCGGGTGGCTGGTTCGACTTTGAGTCGACAATGTAAACGGCGTTCGCACTCGCAACCATCAGCGTTTCATTGGGCGCGTTGTACTCAAACCGCATCTTGCCGGGCCGCTTGATATAGATATTGCCGGTATCGACAGTTCCATCATCATTGATCTGCGTAAATGTACCCTGCACCGTGCTCAGATCGTTCAGATAGCTGGAAATCGCACTCAGCGGCAGTTTGTCCGCCCAAGCAGCAAGCGGGAAACAGCAACTAACACAAACAAGAACGAGATATCGCATAATCAGACCCTTTCATCAGTTTTCAGAACATAGGTTCGAAGACCGTGATATGCGATAGCGTCAGCGGTTCTAGGAAGCGCCTGAGGGTGTTTATTCAGCGAACAGATCAGACCTACCCGGAGCGGCCTTGGTCAACTCCTCCTTAAGTCCACCAAGATCGACCTCAAACGACACCGGGCGGTCAGCTTGGTATGCAAAGTACTGAAGTTGCATGCTCGACTGAAACAGAAGTTCGCGAAACTCGGACGTGCTCAGTGGCACCACAACACGGCATCCGTCTGGAAAACAGACGGCCAAATCAGCGTCGTAAGTCTTGTCATCCGCTAGGATCCGGATGCCGGGTTCAATTGCCAATCCAAGTGGAACAACAATAGCCATTCCTTGGGTATCTGTGTCCTGTTCGACAAGAACCTGGATCGTGGCGAGCCGTACATCGTTCTCTTGGTTGGTAACAACAATGGTGCCCCGGCAGGCACGTTCATCAGAACACGTGATCGACCAGTTCGTAGCATCGGTTGGTGTGACGGGTCCCCCCACACCAAAGGTGGACGCGTTCGCAAAACCAACAAAAAAGGTTGCACTTGCTGCCGCCAGTATAGAACCCAAAAGTCGCATACGTTGTACCTCAAAAAAATAAAGTCGCACCGACTTTGAAAGCCGGTGCGACACTTTTCAATGGTTAATCTGTATTTCAGGCAGCTTTACGACGACGACGCAGCGCACCCAAAGCACCAAGGCCACCCAGGATCAACAAGCCCGATGCAGGCACAGGAACTGATGTTGGGGTTGGATCTGGAATGATGATCGTGCCGCCAACACCCGAAAACCCGAAGATGAAGGTCGGTGTCGCTGTACCAGCCGCAGTAGAGGTTGTACCATCAGACGCACCCGTACCGAGAGGATCGGATGCCGACTGTCCAAGAGAGAACAGCTCAGCGCCAACTTCACCCAGCGCCAGCAACGCGTCGGCTTCAGTCTCAGCAGCACCATAAAAGATCGTGAATTCGAAGGCTTCGCCATCAGCAAGAGCGCCAAAGCCAAAATCAAAGTTCGATCCATGGTCAGCGGGTCCGGCATCCACGAAATCAGTATCTGCCGCAACGCCTGCAATCGTGGAACGGCTCGCAAAAGGGTCGGAATCCACAAACCCGTTGTTCACCGATGCCAGAAGCGAGGTCGTCGTTCCCGTACCAGCATGCGTTACTACTTCATTAAAAGTGTCTGGTTCGATATCCCAGTCAAATGTGCGAGTGTACCGCAGATCAGCGATATCAGCGCCCGAAGTATTCTCGATTGTCACGCTCACAGCGTAAAGACTGTCAGTCTCTGTTGCGAGGGCAAAAGAGTGCGTAACCCGCAGTTCGCCGGTGGTCAGATCAACCACCGACTCTGCTGTCGATGCCGTGCTTGAAAAGGACACAGATGTCAGATTGTCGACTCCGTCATCATTGTTTGCGGAACCCGACGCAAATGTGTCGCCAATCCCGACGCCCCAGCCTTCACAAAGACAGCCGTGCGACGTTGATTCCGTGTTGGTCGGAAGATGGCGCAATCCAACAAACGTTTCAGAGTCGGATGAAGACGGCGTTCCGCCAGCGATATTCAGCTGGCCGAACAAGTCAACGCCAAGCTGTACGTCGCCATCTTCAATGATGGCTTGTGCGCTTGCGGCAGTACCAAGAACGATCGTGGTAGCGCCAGCGATCAATAAATTTCGAATCATAATAAGCCTCGTAAATCAGGAACGAATACACGAAAGAGTTAACAATCTCTGAAAGCTGAAACAACTATTTTGCGCAGGAACTGGCCGATTGAGCGGCCATAACCAGTTGAAATGGATACAATCAACTCTCTTTAAAGTATTGTTTTCAAACACAGAACAATGACGGGTATTTCAGCTCGGACATTTTTGACGGGCCAACAACCCAATTCAATCACAGGTTATCAAAGATCAAGAATAACTACCTTGAGCTGCACAGCTTCAATGCAAAGATTCTCGGAGATCATCCATCTAGGCATTTCAAGAAGCGCTATTGCTCCGGCACCAGAATCTCGCGCTTGCCCACATGGTTGGCTGAACTGACAACACCCTCGTCCTCCATCTGCTCAACCAGACGCGCCGCCTTGTTGTAGCCGATGGCCAGTTTCCGCTGGATGTACGAGGTCGAGCATTTGCGATCCTTGATCACAATCGCCACCGCCTGATCGTAAAGCGCGTCTTCGCCATCCGTGTTGCCACCCAGACCCAGAACAGCATCAATATTGCTTTCCTTGTCCTCGGCCGGACCTTCCACCACGCCAGACACATAATCCGGCGCACCAAATGCCTTGAGGTGGTTCACGATCTCTTCGACTTCCTCATCGCTCACGAACGGGCCGTGGCAACGGGTGATTTTGGCCCCGCCCGCCATGTACAGCATGTCGCCCATACCCAAGAGCTGCTCGGCCCCCATCTCGCCCAGAATGGTGCGCGAGTCGATCTTCGACGTCACTTGGAACGAAATCCGCGTCGGGAAGTTCGCCTTGATCGTACCGGTGATCACATCGACCGACGGGCGTTGCGTCGCCATGATCAGGTGGATTCCGCTCGCCCGTGCCATCTGCGCCAGACGCTGGATACACGCCTCGATCTCTTTGCCCGCAACCATCATCAGGTCTGCCATCTCGTCCACAATCACAACGATGTAAGGCATCGCCTCGGGCGCGAATTCTTCGGTCTCGAAGATCGGTTCGCCCGTCTCATCATCGAAACCGGTTTGAACGGTCCGGCTGAACATCTCGTCCTTCGCCAGCGCTTCTTTCACCCGGCCATTGTAGCCGTCGATGTTGCGCACGCCCATCTTGGACATCTTGCGATAGCGTTCTTCCATCTCACCCACGACCCATTTCAGGGCCACAACCGCCTTTTTGGGGTCGGTCACAACAGGGGAAAGCAGGTGCGGAATGCCGTCATAAACACTAAGTTCCAGCATCTTCGGGTCGATCATGATCAACCGGCATTCCTCGGGCGTCAGCTTATACAGCAGCGACAGGATCATCGTGTTGATCGCCACCGACTTACCAGACCCCGTGGTCCCCGCGATCAGCAGGTGAGGCATCTTGGCCAGGTTCGCCACAACCGGGTCACCACCAATATCCTTGCCCAAGGCAAGCGGCAGCTTCTGGTTGCCGTCACCGAAGTCACGGGACGACAGGATTTCCCGCAGGACAACCTTTTCACGGTTCTCGTTCGGCAGTTCGATACCAATCACCGACCGACCGGGCACGGTCGACACACGGGCCGACAAGGCCGCCATGGAGCGGGCAATGTCATCGGCCAGACCAATCACACGGCTGGCTTTCAAACCGGGCGCAGGCTCCAGCTCATACATGGTGACCACGGGGCCCGGACGGACCGACACGATCTCGCCCTTCACACCGTAGTCATCCAGCACCGTTTCCAGCATCCGGGCGTTTTCTTCCAACGCCTCATCACTCAGATGGTGGCGCTGCACCACGCTTGGGCTTTCAAGCAGGTTCAGGGGCGGCAGTTCGAACCCGGGATGGGTGTCTTCGAATTTCAGCTTCGGCTGTGCTTCCAACTGCGCCCGCGTACTCGGTTGCACCGGCTTGCGGGTCGGTTGATGCACAACCGTGCGCGGCTCGGCCACGGGAATGGTTGGCGCGGCTTCGACAGGCTCCGGAATAGGCGCATCCAGTTGCTCCGGCTCCGGCGCGTATTCCTGCATGGGTTCAGGGACATAGTCTTGAACCGGCTCAGGCACATAGCCTCCGGGTGCAGCCGTCAGCGGTGGTTCGGCACGACCAAGCGAGGCGGCAGCGGTCAGCGGCGGTTCCGGCGGCAAGATCGGTTGTGACGCAGTGTTCAGCACCAGTGGATCCGGGCCGCGCCCACGGCCCTTCGTCAACGGTGCAACGCTTTCCGCCTGCACGGCCGGGTTCGACCGCACACGCGCCTTAATCACGTCGGCAATCTTGGTCTTGATCCGCTCGTCGCCGGGGCCCTCGCCCACATCCACGTCGCTGTAGGTCTCGATCAGCTCCTGTTCGGGCATCTCGTCCGGCATCTGCTCGGGGCGTTTGATCAGCCCTGGCATCCGCGACAACAAGCTTGGCTTGGCTGGCTCCTCAACAAGTGGCTCATCATAGGCAGGCATCGGGGGGACTGCAGCGGCATAGGCTTCGGCCTCTGCTGCCTCGGCCTCGCGCGCCGCACGACGTTCGGCCTGACGTTCCTGCATACTGCGCGCAGCCTGCACCGCACCGCTCGCACCACGGCCCAGAACAGTCATCAACAGGGCATAGGCCATGACCAGCCCAACCAGCATGAAACGGGTCAGACGGGCAACTTCCGCACGGGTGAAGCCGAGCACAAATGCACCAAAGACCACGATACCAATGCCCATCAAGAGCGACATCAACTTGACGGTAAAGCTCGACCCAACAGGCAAAACCGTCAGGATAAAGGCCATGACAGTATCGCCAAACAATCCACCCAGACCGAAGCCATGGGTCGCCTGCCACACGTCACCCGGTTGCAGGGTCGCGGCATAGATCGACCCGAATGCAATCGCGATGGGGGCAAAGATCAAACGACCCAGCGCCCGTTCGGTGCCCAGATGCAGACCAAAACGCACACCCCAAGCCATCAACACAATGGCAATGCCAAACACGCCCCAGCCGCCAATCATGAACAGCGGCGCGGCTATCGAGGCGCCGGTACGACCCAGCCAGTTCTGCACCGGCGCGTCGGTCGAGGCCATCCAGTTCGGATCATCCGGCGTATAGCTCAGCATCATGGCCGCAGCCATCAGGCCCGCGATCAGCAGACTAATGCCCACCAACTCGCGCCCGCGTTTTTCCAACGCCGCCTGCATTCCGTGGTCAAAAAGCGGATCCCGCCGTGTCTGATATGCCATGCTTCGCCTCGTCTTTTCTTATGTGGCGTAAAGAACGTCACGAATGGCCATCAGGCCCCGCTCCGTCTCTGCCTTTGGGGCCACAAGTGCAGCCCTTATAAACTCATGCCCGGGATTGAACCCGTCGATCTCGCGCGCCAGATACGCGCCCGGCAGCACACGCACGCCGGTCTCTTTCCACAGCTTCAACGCCGCTGCCTCACCATCGCCAGCAGGTAACCACAGAAAGAAGCCGGCTTCGGGCGACATGTATCCCGGCACATTGCCCAGGATGCGGTCGGCCATGTCATACTTCTCGTGGTACTGCGCTCGGTTTTCGATGACGTGCTCTTCATCCGCCCAAACCGCCGCCGCCGCGTGTTGAAGAGGTGAGGGCAACGGCGTGCCCGCATAGGTGCGCAACTGCTTGGCCTCGCGAATGGTCGCAGGCCCACCGACGATGAACCCGGACCGCAGACCCGGCAGGTTTGACCGCTTGGACAGAGAGTGAAAGGCCACAACCCGCTCGGGGTTCGCATCGCCAATACACTCCAGCACCCCGACGGGCGGCACATCACGATAAATCTCGGAATAACACTCGTCGGCAAAGACCTGGAAATCGTATTTCTCGGCCAGCGCAATCAGGTCCCGCCAATACTCCTTGCCTGCAACAGCGCCCTGAGGGTTCGCAGGCGAACACATGTAGCAGGCCACGGTGCGGTTCAGAATCTCCGGGTCGACCGCAGTGTAATCAGGCAAATGCCCCGTCTCCGCCGTCGCAGGTACCAAGACCGGCTCCGCCCCCGCCGAAATCGCGGCGAGCATATAAACCTGGTAAAACGGGTTCGGCATCAACACGACCGGCTGCTGCCCGTTCTTCACCTCCGGGCACAACGCCATACCTGCGTTATACAAACCCTCACGCGTGCCATTCAGGGGCATCACATTTGCATCGGCATCCATCGACACGCCATAGCGGCGGCCCAGCCAATCACAAAACGCCTGTCGCAGCTCTGGCAAACCTTCGTTCGGAGGATAGTTGTTAAAGCCCGCCGCATGCTCGGCAATCACATCCGTGACCCATGCGGGAAAGGCGTGTTTCGGCTCCCCGATAGTCATATGCACGACATCGCCGCCCGGATCGTGATGATCCAACAGGGCGCGCAAACGCGGGAACGCATAAGCCGGAAGGTTCGAAAACCGCTCGGGAAACTTCATCAAACTGCCTCAGGTTCGGGATCATTTTCGCCCCGTTTGCCTGAATGTACCCCAAGCGTGACTCCCTCGTCCAGAAAAACCACGCCAAATCGTCACCTTGTGGCAAATCCGCCAATCCATCGCTTCTTCTGGCCCAAAATACCTTGGGGGAGGCCGAAAGCCGGGGGCAAAGCCCACAATAAAATATGGTGTCGCCGCAAGGCGGCCTTTGAATTAGCCCAACGCCGCCTCTGCCGCGACCCCCAACCGCAACAGCGCCTCTTCCCCGTTCTGCATACCCATCATCATCAGGCCACAGCTCGGCACGCCCGTGGGAAGAGTCAAAGCACAAATCCCCATTAGGTTGCCCACACGCGTGTTCCGCAAGGCCAGCAGGTTCTCGGTCTTGTAGTATTCACTGTCACTGTTCAGCCGCTCCAGATTCGGCGGCAGAATCGGGGCGGTCGGCGCCAGCACCGCATCATAGGGCGCAACAGCCATATCCCATGCCTGCCGCACAGCATCCAGTTTGGCCCAGGCCGCGTTGTAATCCGGTGCGCTGAAATCCTTCCCCAGTCGGAACCGCTGCAATATCTCGGAATACATCGCGTCCGGCTGCGCCTCGATCACATCCCGCCATAACCCATAGACCTCGCCCGGCATCAACGGCCCGGCCTGCGCCATGGCCTCCTCCAACTCCGGCACCTCCAGCGGCTCAATCTCTGCCCCCGCCTCCCGCAAACGTTCGACAGCATCTTCAAATGCGGCTTTCGGCGCATCACGGATGTCATCCAGAACAACGGTTTTCAGCACCGCAAACCGCCGACCCTCCAAGGACGCACCGCGCAAATCCCCCGGATTGCGCCCCTCCAGCGCGGCCATCAGCAACGCCGCGTCCTCGACCGTCCGGGTCAGTGGTCCCACGGTGTCAAACTTCAGCGAAAGGGGCACACACCCTTCCAGCGACAGTCGCCCATGGGTCGTCTTCAAGCCCACCAAATCGTTCCAAGCCGACGGAATACGTACCGAGCCACCCGTGTCAGACCCGATGGCAGCAGGCGCCAACCCAAAGGCAACCGACGCAGCCGCGCCTGAGGATGACCCACCCGGCACAGCATCAACATCGTTGACGCATGGCGGCGTCGCGGTGGACGGGTTGTACCCAAGACCCGAAAACGCCAGCTCGCTCAAATGCGTCTTGCCCAGACACACAAGCCCCATCGCCGTCGCATTCTGCAACACGACGGCATCCCGGTCCGGCACCCGACCCGCCAACAGCTTGGACCCAGCCTCGGTGCCGTCACCAGCCGTATCAAACAGGTCCTTCCAACTGATTGGCACACCATCCAGCAAGGATAAGCGTGCACCGGCCTTGGCCCGGTCTGACGCCGCCTGCGCCTCGGCCATCGCGCGATCTTCGGTCAACCGGGCATAGATTCGGTCTGACAACTGATGTGCCTTGATCCGATCAAGAAAGGCCTGGGTCAAATTGACGGGATCAACCTCACCAGCCCCAATGGCGCGGCCCAGTTCCGCTGCACTCTTGTCCAACCACGCCTGCATGTCCTGCCCTCCGTCCTCTTTGTTCGGACGGTAGCGACGCGACAACGCATGGACAATCCCAAGCACCCGTCCATATTGCGCGACATGACGCATGACAGCGATATCCTGATCGTCGGCGGCGGGCTGTCTGGCCCCATTCTCGCCCTCGCTCTCGCACAAACCGGACAGCGTGTGACCGTGATCGACGCGCTCACGGAAAAGGTCCGCAAGAACGCGGCCTTTGACGGGCGCAGCTACGCGGTCGCGCTGACTTCGCAACGGTTGCTCGAAGGGGTTGGCGTCTGGGACGCCATCGCAGACAACAGCCAGCCTATCCTTGAGATCAAAGTTACAGATGGCCGCGCGGGCCAAGGGCCCTCATCGCCCTTCTTCATGCATTTCGATCATGCCGAGATCGAGGAAGGCCCGATGGGCTACATGGTGCAAGACCGACATATCCGGCGCGCGCTTCTGCACGCGATGGCCGCCACGGACGGCATCACGCACATGTCGGGCGAGACGGTGACGGGGCAGCATATCGATCCCGCTGCGGCATCGCTCACGCTGGCGTCCGGCAAGGTTCTGACGGGCCAACTTCTGATCGGAGCCGACGGGCGCGGCAGCGGCACGGCGGAACGGGCAGGGATCAAACGCACCGGCTGGGGCTACGGTCAAACGGCGCTGGTCTGCGCTATCGCTCATGAGAAACCGCATCACGGGATCGCGCACCAGTTCTTCATGCCCCCGGGGCCATTGGCGATCCTGCCCCTGATGGGCAATGTCAGCTCCATCGTCTGGAGCGAAACGGCTGAGACCGCGGAAGCGTTCAACGCTCTGCCGGATGCGGACTACCTGACGATGCTGCGCCCGCGCTTTGGCGACTTTCTGGGTGAGATCAGTCTTGCAGGCCAACGCTACACCTACCCGCTGTCCCTGTCGCTGGCGCATAAATTGGCAAGCGATCGACTGGCGTTGATCGCGGATGCAGCGCATGGCGTACACCCAATCGCCGGGCAAGGTCTGAATGCCGGGATGCGCGACATTGCAGCGCTGGCAGAGGTGATCACTGACGCCATGCGCAGGGGTGAGGATCCGGGCAGCATCGCCGTTCTTCAGCGATACGAAGAATGGCGGCGCTTTGACAATACAACTCTCGCCCTCGCGACGGACGGATTTAACCGTTTGTTCTCAAACGATAATACACTCGTGCGAAGCGTGCGTGACATCGGCATGGGCGTTGTGAATGCCCTGCCTGGCCTGCGCCGCAGTTTCATCCGCGAAGCCGCTGGACTGACCGGAGAGCTGCCTCGCCTGATGCAGGGCCAACCCCTCTGAGTGTAAGGCGGAGGTTCCCTCCGCCGGGCGCACGGCACGTGCGCCTTACAGTTTAAAAACACCGCTTCCAGATCATCGTCGCTGGGCCGCAGCAAGCTGCGCCTTGCTTGGCAACCGTAAGGCGGACGTGTCGTCCGCCCCGTGCGTCAGTCCAACTTGCGCGCTTCGTCTTCCAGCATGACGGGGATGCCGTTGCGGATGGGATAGGCCAACTGCGCCGCTTCCGAAACCAGCTCCTGCTTCTCAGCATCGTAGCGCAGGGTCACATGGGTGAGCGGGCAGATCAGCGCCTCCAGCACCCGACGATCAATATCAGTGCTCATTGCATCATTTCCCCTTCACCGCCACGCAACGCAAACTCGATCAAAGTGATCAAGGTTTCGCGACGGGTACTGAGGGACGGCGCTTCCAGCAAGGCCTGTTTATCCTCGGGATCGAAGTCCAGCATCATCGACAGGGAATTGATCAGCAATTCGTCATCCGCGTCCTTCAACGTCTCCCAATCTGCCGACAATGATTGTGCAGCAAAATAGCGTCCCAAAAGGTCCAGAAACGTGGGCCGATCAAAACTTGGATCTTCCTCGCAGCGGCCTTGATCACGGTCAAAACCGGACCATGACACTTCGCACCGACGATAGGGCGTAAATCCATCCACCTCATCCTGCACCCGAAAGCGCGATATGCCACTCAGGGTGATCAGGTACCGGTTGTCCTCGGTCTCGGAAAACTGCGTGACCCGGCCCGCACAGCCAATCGTTTGCAGCCCATTGCCCTTGCGCCCTTCCACCTCGTTCGGTTGCACCATGCCGATCAGGCGATGCGGTGTTTTCAATGCGTCATCAAGCATTTGCAGATAGCGCGGCTCGAAGATGTGCAGTGGTAGGCGCGACCGTGGCAACAGCAACGCCCCCGGCAATGGAAAGACCGGAATTACGCCGGGAAGGTCAGCCACTTTGATCATGGGATGTCAGCTAGCCCGGGAAACGGATCAGGCAAATATCATCGAGCTCAAACGACGACGTCCGTTCAGAACAATTGGATCGTTTGGCTTGAGCGCGTCGAATATGGTGAAAAGCTGGTCCTTGGCAGCGCCGCCGTTCCACTCGCGATCCCTGCGGAAAATCTCGAGCAGTTCATCGACTGCCGCCTCGGCATCTCCGCTGGCATGCAGTGCCTGTGCCAGATCAAAACGGGCCTGCAGGTTGCTTTCGTCGGCCTCGACCGCTGCGCGCAGCTCGGCCACCGGGCCTGCATCCTCGGCCTGACGGGCCAGTTGCAACTGGGCATGGGCGGCTTCAACCTCGGCACTCTCGGAGATTTCAGCGGGCGCGCCGTTCAGAATCGCCTCGGCCTGATCCAGATCGTCCATCGCGATATGCGCGCGAACCAGCCCGCCATAAGCGCCTGCATGGTTGGGGTCTTCCCCAAGGATCGCGGCAAAGGTCTGCGCCGCATCCACGGCCGCCCCTTCGGTCAGCATGTCTTCGGCGGCTTCGACGGCGTCGTTCAGGCTGTCGCCGGGTGCTTCACCGCCCGCCGCCTTAATCACACGATCCACAAACTCGGTGATCTCGGACCCCGGCACCGCGCCCTGGAAACCATCCACCGGCTGGCCCTGCCAGAAAGCGTAGACGGTCGGGATCGATTGGATGCGCAACTGGCCCGCAATCATCTGTGCCTCGTCCACGTTGATCTTGACCATCTTGACAGCACCCTTGGCCGCCTTGACCGCGTCCTCGAGCATCGGCCCAAGCGTCTTGCACGGTCCGCACCACGGTGCCCAGAAATCGACGATCACCGGCACGGTCTGGCTGGCTTCGACCACATCCTGCATGAAGCTTGCTTCCGAGCCGTCCTTGATCAGGTCGGCGTCATCGGGGCCTGCGGACAATCCCAAATCCATCATCGTGTCATTCCTTCTTGGCGCGGCGGGTCGCGCTTTATATGGACCCGCAGGCGTCCGGTGCCAAGCCACTAAGGTCAATCTGCATCAACGGCAGGGTGCGACCTGCTATGGCTTCGGACGGAACGCCCCCGATCACGCGGGCACCCATGCGTTCATAAAACGGCACAGCATCCGGGTCCGCTTCGATCTGCATCCGTGTGGCACCGAGCACTCGCGCCCGCTCAATGGCCCAATCCACAAGGGCCCGTCCAACGCCCTTGCCCATCGCTTCCGGGCCGACAAACAGTTTGTCGAGATCCGCGCCGTCCTCACGCACCACCAGCTTGCACAGACCCTGCAGACCGTCATCGTCAAACACGCGCAGTTCCCCGGTCTCAACATCTTTCGGTGTCAAAACCAGCACGGCACGGGCGGCCTGCATGAAGTCTTCGTCATAGCCCCAATGGGCCTTTGACCGATGCATCAGATCGGTCAGTGCATCCAATTCATCAAGACGTGCAGGCCTGATCAAAGGTCGAACGTGGCAAAGACCGGCGCGTGGTCGCTGGGCTTTTCCCAGCCACGGGCGCCGCGCAGGATACGGCTGGAATGGGCAGCGTTCGAGATATCTGGCGTGGCCCAGACGTGATCCAGGCGGCGGCCCTTGTCAGCGGCATCCCAATCCTTGGCCCGATAGGACCACCACGAATAGAGCTGTCCCTCAGGGATGTCGGCCCGTGTGACGTCGACCCAGCCACCGGCATCCTGCGTTTCGGCAAGGTGTTCGACCTCGATCGGCGTGTGGCTGACGACTTTCAGAAGTTGCTTGTGGGACCACACGTCATCCTCGCGCGGGGCGATGTTCAGGTCACCCACGAGAATGGATTTCTGCGGCTTGTCACCGTGGAACCAATCGCGCATGTCGGTGAGGTAGTCGAGTTTCTGGCCAAACTTCTCGTTCTTTTCCCGATCCGGCACGTCGCCCCCCGCAGGGACATAGAAGTTGTGGACCGTCACGCCATTTTCGAGCTGTCCCGCAATGTGGCGCGCGTGGCCGAGGCCCGCGAAATCCTGTGCGCTGGATTCGACCATCGGTATTTTGGACAGGATCGCGACACCGTTGTATCCCTTGTCGCCCCGCGCGACCATGTGGGTGTAGCCCAGCGCCTCAAACCCTTCGCGAGGGATCTTTTCGACGGGGCTTTTGCATTCTTGCAGGCACAGTACATCTGGGCCTTCTTCCTTGAGCAGCTTGAGCACGATGGGTTCGCGCAGGCGGACCGAATTGATGTTCCAGGTGGCGAGGGTGAAGGGCATGGGCGGCTCCAGAAATCCGGGTTTGGCGGCCAGAGTAGACGCCGGAAACCGCAGTCTCCACCCGGAAAATGCGTTTTGTCCCCGCGGGGACAAGCCCTTCGCCCTGTTCACGGGATTTCAATGGTTTCGTTATTGTCACGACGTGGCAGTAGGTTGGGTGCGCGGACGGTGGATTATGCCGATTTTAACCGGTGCAGAGACAGACTGACCCACGAAGGCGGGCGGTTTCGCGGATCAAGCGCGGCACTGAGTGCTTGTGATCGTCCCGACTTCAGCGCGTTTGATCATTCTCGTCAGGTAAATCGTAAATGCCGCCAGTGAGCCAGGCGGGCCAATCCCGTTCGAAAAAGGATTTCGCATTGGGGTCAAAAGCGCGGTTGGGGCGGGTCGAGATCACGATGTCTGTACCGTCGAGCCGCACGAGGATTTGTTCGTTCATGTCTGCGTCACGCTCGGGGCGGAATCGCACATTTGGCAGCGGCCCTGTCCGGGCCATGGGCAAGGCGGTGCCGGCCGGATCGCATATAGCCCTTGCGCCGCGGCTGCCCCCGCCGTTCGAGATGTAGTGATCAAGGGCGGTCAGAACAGCCTCGGACGCGAGTGCCATTTGTTGCCATTGCAGGGCACGACCAATTTCATTTTCACGCGTGTATGCAATTCCCTTCCGGCGGATGGCGTCGTTCAGGTGCTGCGCCTCTGAACGTGCCGATGTCACGTTCTTGGCGGTGCAGAGAATGCCTGCGTGATCGCTCATCCGGGCCTGTATGCTGGCGCGGAGGTCTTTGATCGTGTGCGGACTGTCGGTTTTGAGGACGGCCCGTATTTCAGTGATGGTGCGGTCGATGTGCGGCTTAGTATCTGAAGGCGCGTGGGCTTTGCCGCTGGCGGCCACATGTTCGGCCACGCGGGTGCCAAACACCTGACCGGCATTCAAAGCCGACCCACCGGGCCGCGTCGCCCCGTGCGTACCTGACGCTTCGCCCACCGCGTAAATGCCTGCGATGTTGGTCCGCCCCCAGGTATCGACCGCGATACCGCCGTTCATGTGCTGGTTGTTGACCGCAAACTCCAGCGGGTCCGAGGTGATGTCGACCTTGTAGCGTTTGTAGAGCTCAATCGCGAGCGGGTTCATGTGGCGCAGCCGATCAATGGGCAGCTCGTGCGAGGCACCGGCATTTGACAGGTACGTGCGCACATCGTCATCCAACCGTGCAAGATCAAAGCCCTGATCCCCCGGCACGGGCAGCGGGTTACGGTTGAAGTCCATAAAGACCCGCCGCCCCTTTTGGCTTTCTGTGAAGATCGCAAGGTCCACGAGGCTGGACTGGAAATCGAGCATTCGACTGGCATGGAAGGGCCATTGATAGCCCTTGCGGAAGATGTTCGAGGCCATTTCCTGTGTGGTGCGATAGTAGTCGGCGAGAAAGTGGTGCTCGGCCCCGGTGTCATCCACGGAATAGATATGCGGTATCACCTGCACGTAGGTGCCGGACAGGTTCCATGGGAATCCTTCACGGCGGGTGCCGATGCCAAACTGGCTTTCCGTGATGTTGACCAGTTCGAGCCCGGTTTCCAGTGCGAGGCCAAGTGTGCCGAAGCACCCGTTGGGGAACACGCTGTCGCGATAAAGCTCGCCCGGGCCACCTGCCGCAAAGACGAGCGCCGCGCATTGGAACAGCGCGAGGCCAAGCGGGTTGGCATCTGTGCGTGCCTTGGGCCGGATCGTCAGCACACCGGTCACCTGCATCTGGTCCCCCTGCCCTTCGGTCAACACCTTCACGGCGGTGGTGTGATTGAACAGGGGGATGCCAAGGCCAATCGCTTCCTTTGCTAGCACCTTGACCATGAGCCGGGAGGTGCGCGGCCCGCAGGACGTGGCGCGCCCAACCTCGTCATGGTCGGTCTGATACCGGAGCGTGCCGCCAAGATCGTCCTGCGGCAGCGGCAGGCCGAGATATTGCAATGACGCCATGGCGCGGATCGAGCCGACGGCTTCGATGTATGCCATGTCTTCGTCCATCGCGCCGCCTGCGCGGATGGCGGCGGCCATGGCCTGGAAATTGTCGCCCTGATCCTTGGTATTGGCGGTGTGCAGCGTTTGCTTGTCCGACCCGGAACAGGCCGACGTTCCACCCCATGCGCTTTGACTGATGACGACGACATCCACATCGCGGCGCTTCATCTCGACCGCTGCGCGCAGGCCCGCGGCGCCGCTGCCGATCACGATGGCGCCACATGGAAACACGGGGATGTCGTAGCCCGAAGCTGTTACGTGCCGGTCCGGTGCAGGCTCTGCCAGCAAACGCGGCATGACCACGTCCGTGAGCGCATCAAGAATGTCTTGTGGGACGGAGAGAGCCACTTGGTCTTCCTTTCACTGATCAGATGTCGACCCATGCACGCTGCTTCGCAGAGGCCATGCAGGCATCCACGATTTGGCAGATATGGTGACCGGTCTCGAAGGTGGGCCACATGTGCGTGCCAGTTGTGATCGACTTAATGACTTCGGCCACTTCGATGATCTTGCTCTCGTTGTAGCCCAGCGCGAAGTTGGGCAGCGGCAGGAACGCGCCATAAGTCGGGTGTTCAGGGCCCACGTCGATCTCGCGGAAACCCCGTCGCCCGGTCGGGTCATCGTTGGAATAAAACCGCAGGCGATTGATCTCGTCGAACGTGTACGCGAGGCTGCCTTTCGTGCCGTAGATTTCATATGTTTGCATGAACTTGCGGCCAGTGGCGACGCGACTGAAATCGACGATGCCTTTTGCGCCGTTCTCAAAGATACAGAGCAGGTTTGTGCCATCCGGGTTGGTGACATCACCCCACTCGGTCCGATCCGTGATCTCCGGGGCTGCGCCACCAAAGTCCACCCCTTCGATCTTGGGACGCTTTGGGGCGGTGATGTAGCTGTCGGCGATCAGCGATGAAACGCGCCCGATCAGAAAGTCCATGAAGCTGAACACATGGCTTCCCGTGTCGCCGATGATCCCTGTGGGAGCCAGATCGCCATTGGCGCGCCACATGTAGGGGACGAGCGGGTCGCCAAACACGTCAATGTGCTGGCAGCCCTTGAACAGCTTGATCTCGCCAATTTCACCCGCATCGATGATCTCTTTGGCGCGTTCATGGATTGGGTTGCGGGGAAAGGAGTGACCGACGCGCGTGATCAGGCCCTTTTCACGTGCTATGTCCGCCAGCTCGCGCGCCTCTTTGGCGGTGTCGGCCAGAGGTTTTTCACAATAGACGTGCTTTCCCGCCAGAAGGGCCGCCTTGGCGACGTCATAGTGCAGGTTGTCCGGCAGGCAGATGTCGATCAGGTCGATGTCGGGATCGTTGACCGCCTCTTGCCAATTGGACAGGATCTTGGCCCCCGGGGCACGAAAGGCCAGATCCTTGGCCGCATCGGGGTTGGCCTCGACCAGGGCCGTGACGCGGGCTGTCCCACCGCCGTTTCCGAAGAAATGCGGAAAGGACTGGTAGGCCATGGTGTGAACCTTGCCCATCCAGCCAGACGCGCCCAGAACTGCGACTTTTACTTCCGTCATGTGCTTTTCCTTCTGTGTTGCTGGCGCTTGGAACGTTCCATCGTTTTGGCGCAGCGTGTTTCGGGGCCACCCACTGTCGGGCGCGTTGTAATCAGGGTCCGCTAGAGGCCCTTTTGATCAGTTGGACCGGGCTGCGGGCAGTCAGCGCAGGGCGTTTGCCATCCTTGATCCAGCCGAGGATTTGCGCAGCCGTTGATTTTGCAAAGTCAGGGATGTTGCAACTGACCGAGGTCAGGGACGGATAGCTGTCGCGGCAATCTTCGATATCGTCAAAGCCCACGACCCGCAGGTCGGTGCCGACGCGCACGCCAAGTTCAGGACAGGCCGCAAGCACGCCCAGCGCCACAAGGTCGTTGAAACATAGGACGCCATCGACATCCGGGTGTTTGGCTTGCAGGTCGGCAGCCATGGATTTGCCGAAGGATCGCGTCGCCTGCCCGGTCAGGACAAGCGGTTCAATCCCAGCCTCGGACAAGACCGCGAGGTACCCGCTCATGCGTTCCTCGGTGACCGGGCGGCCATCCAGTCCGCCAAGGAAGGCGATGCGCTTGCACCCCATCTCCAGCAAATGCTCGGTCGCGAGGCGCCCACCGCGTTCATAATCCGGCGCAACGAATGGAAACTTGCGGTCACTTGCATCGAGCGCCCGGAACACCTGTAGCGTGGGGGTATTGGAGGCTTCGAGAACGGCGAGGGCGTCCTGTTCGGAGCCATAGCTGGGCGAAACGATGAAGCCGGACACACCATGTTCAACCAGCGAAGAGATCATGCGCGTCTGCAGGTCTGGGTCTTCGTCCGAATTGGCAAGCACGGTCGCAAACCCGTTCTTGGCCAGTTCCATCTGAAACAGGGCCGCGAATTCGGTGAAGAACGGGTTGCGCAGGTCGTTGATCACCAGACCGATCAGACCGGACGAGGACGAGCGCAAAGTTGCAGCCGAACGATTGTAGACGTAGCCGATGTCGGCCATCGCCTGCCGCACCGCTTGCCGGGTCGATTCCTTGACCGTCTTGTTGCCTTGCAGGACAAGGCTGACGGTCGATTTCGACACGCCCGCCTGTTTGGCAACATCCAGTATGGTTGGTCTTTGACCCATCTGCAGGCGTCCCTTCGTTATCAGCCTTTGCTGGTCTCAGACATCAAGGTCGAGCACAAGGATGCCGTCGATCCCACCCACGGCATTTTCAACCAGTTGCCCGCCAAGTGCCTTGTGTTCATCATTGTCGGCATAGGTTTGCAGCGCATCCCAGCCGTCGAAATCAATCACGAAACCATGCATGTAGCCGCGTTCGATCTGTTCGGGGCTTTCGGACCGGCCGCCAGTGAAGTTCTGTGCGCCGGGCAGGCTGTCCGCCAGTGCAGACAGGCCCGCGTAGATACCGGCAATCTTGTCTTCGGACGTCTCCGGCTTGAACTTGGTGAGAACGATATGGCGGATCATTGCATGAGTCCCTGGTCTTGCTTGATCATGTCAGCGGCCTTTTCACCGATCATGATGGATGGAGCGTTGGTGTTGGAGGAGTTGACCGTGGGCATGACCGAGGCGTCGGCCACGCGCAGCCCTTCGATCCCATTGAACCGCAGCCGGGAGTCCAGCACGGCATCGGCATCACCGCCCATGCGGCAGGTGCCTGCGCAGTGGTGCGATGTTTTGGAGTGCACGCAGATGAAGTTGAAGTAATCCTCATCCGTCTGCACATCCGGCCCGGGCAGGCGTTCGGCCATGATGAAGGGTTTCAGAGCATCCTGCGCCAGAATATCCTGTACCAACTTCAGGCCGCGGATCGACATTTCGCGATCATAAGGGTCTGACAGGTAGTTCGGGTCGATCAGGGGCATATCGGCGGGATTGTCGCTTTGTAGCCTGACACTGCCCCGGGAGCGCGGGCGCAAATGGCAAGCGTTGAGGGTCACGCCGCCGTTTGGCATGGCTTCGACCCCGGCCTCGATCCCCGTGCCAAGCCCGAGATGCATCTGGATATCGGGCGAGCGCGCGTTTTCATCGGCATACCAGAAGCCACCGGTTTCAAAGAGGCTGGAGGCAACCGGCCCCTTGCGTGTGAAGAGGTATTGCAGCCCGGCCAGGGCGCTCAGGTGCAGCTTGGCAAAGCGGTCATAGGTGTGTGGGCCGGTCACTTCGCAGATCGCGTAGAGATCAAGGTGGTCTTGAAGGTTTGCGCCGACGCCCGGCTGATCCAGCACCACGTTGATTCCCAGCCCCTGCAGGTGATCCGCCGGACCGATACCCGACAGCTGCAGAAGGCGAGGTGATCCGATGGCGCCAGAGGACAGGATGACTTCGCGATCTGCAGTGACCTTGGTGCCGTCCGCCATCTCGACCCCGGTGGCGCGCCCGTTTTCGACCGTGATGCGACGGACCTGCGCCTGCATCTGGATGGTCAAGTTAGGCCGTGACATGGCCGGGACCAGAAACGCCATCGCAGCCGAGGACCGGCGCGCTTTGCGCTGTGTCAGTTGATAGTACCCTGCCCCGTCCTGTCTGGCCCCGTTCACATCTGTGGTCTTGGGGATGCCCAGTTGTCCTGCGGCCTCGATAAACGCGTCACAGATTGGCAGCGGCGCGGCGGGCATGGAGACGCCCAGTGGACCGCCCACACCGTGATACTCTCCATTGTAAGTGTCGTTATCCTCGGACTTCTTGAAGTAGGGCAGAACATCTTCATAGCTCCACCCCTCGCACCCCATTTGCCGCCACTCGTCGTAGTCCTGTGCCGCGCCGCGCGTATAGATTTGGGCGTTGATGGCCGAACCACCGCCGATCACCTTGGCCTGGGTATAGTTGAAGACCTTGTCCTGCATGGATCGCTGCGGCGTAGTGGACCACCCCCATGATCCGATACCCTTGGTCATCTTGGCAAAGCCTGCGGGCAGATGGAAAAACGGGTGGCGGTCGCTGCCGCCAGCTTCGAGCAGCAAGACACGCGCATCAGGGTGTTCTGACAGCCGCGCCGCGATCACCGACCCTGCCGACCCGCCGCCGATGACAATGAAATCGTAGCCCTTGGCCGTCATGCCGCAAACTCCGTCTGAGCAATGTGCCGCCCTGCCCGGTGTGCAAGTGCCGCGATGGTCAATGCGGGGTTCACGGCGGCAGAGGTCGGCAGGACCGAAGCGTCGACGATAAACAGGTTCTTGTGATCGTGGCTGCGGCAGAAGGTGTCCACCACGCTTGCGGTCGGGTCGGTGCCCATGCGGGCCGTGCCACATTGGTGGGATGGGGTACGCCGGTCGAATGGCCGCGCCATCACGATGGGGAAGCCGGCCTGCTTCAGCTTGGTGGTGAGGCTTTTGACCAGACGCTTGTGCGCGGCCCAGTTCGACCGCTGCCAGTCGAGTTTGATCTTTCCGTCCTTCAGCGTGACCCGGCTGTCGGGGTTCGGCAAATCCTCAGACATGGCGTAGAAATCAAAACTGCGCGTGGCGATTTGGTGGGCCAGCCAGCGCGGCAGGCGCGCATTCGCCGCAAGGATGGGGCCGGTGATTTTGCCGAGCAACTGGATGTTGCCCAGAGGCCCGTCGCCATCGCTGCCCAGGTAGTAGTCATTCACCATCAGCGTTTTCTGGTACACAGCACGGTTGCGCCGGAACGGATGCAGGGCCAGCACCGCACTGCAGTTGTGGTTCATGAAGTTGCGCCCCACCTGGTCCGAGCGGTTGGCAAGGCCGGTCGGGCAGTTGTCATTGGCCGAGGCAAGCAGCAATGCCGCCGTCTGCACCGCACCGGCGGCCAGCACGATGATTGGCGCTGTCAGCGTTTCTGTGCCGCCATCCACCGCGCAAGTCACCCCTGTCACCTGACCGTTCGGGTCAGCGATCAGGGCTGTTGCACGGCATCCGGTCCGGATCTGGACGTTGTCATGGGCCAGTGCGTTGGAGAGGCCGCAGGTTTCCGCGTCCATCTTACCCCCGCAGGTGTCGGGATAGGCATCCCACGTGGTCTGTCCCGCCGACAGCCAGCGGTCGATATCGACGCCGAGCGGGAGGTGGCTGGGTGTCAATCCAACCCGTTTCAACCGGGCGCGCAGATCGGCGATGTCGTCCTCATCCCGCACCGGTTTGTGCGGGTAGGTGCCGGAATGGGGCGGCTCTGTCGGGTCATCGCCCAAGGCACCTCGCACGGCATAGAGCTGTTCAGCTGCCTGATAGTCAGGTTCAAGATCGTCATAGCTGATCGGCCAACCGGGCGTCGCTCCACCTGCATGCTGCACCGCATCAAAATCCTCGGCCCGGTATCGGATCAGCACGGCACCGTAGAATTTCGAATTGCCGCCGACATTGTAGTAGTTGCCGGGGTTGAAAGGCTGGTCTTGGCCATCCAGCCAAACCTCGTTCGGGCGAAAGACGCCGTCCCGGAAAATCGCCTGCGCGTCACGGTCCCGTGGCGACGGGCGCAGGTGGTCCCCCCGCTCAAGGATCAGGATGCGGCGGCCCGTCGGCGCAAGCACTGCGGCCAGTGTCGCGCCGCCCATGCCCGAGCCGATTATGATGACGTCAGGCTGCATCAGGGTGCGATGCGCGCCTCGGTCGCGGGATCAAAGGCGACCGCTTTTTCCATGTTCACGGCAAATGTGAAATCCGCGCCCGGATGCACCTCGGCATCAGAGCGCATCCGCGCGATCACGTCCTTGCCACCCATGGTCATCGTCACGAAAGTGTCGGAGCCAGCGGGTTCCGTCACCACAATCCGATTGGTCATATGCGCGATGTTCGAGGATTTGCGGTCTGCCGCGTCTTCGTCCGTGATCGTTTCGGGGCGGATACCCAGAAGGATGTCTTTCCCGTCCCAGTCCGCCATGTTGTCCTGGCTGAACGGCAGGGCGGTTTCGGACCCGTCGTGCAATGCAACGCTCGCCATGGGCTTGCCATTCTCGACGGCGACCCGTGCCGGTACCACATTCATCGCAGGCGACCCCATGAAGGTCGCCACAAAGATGTTCGCGGGCGTGTCGTAGATATCCTGCGGCGTGCCAAGTTGCTGGACATAGCCGCCATTCATCACGGCAATGCGTGTCGAGAGCGTCATCGCCTCGATCTGGTCGTGGGTCACGTAGACGATGGTGGTGCCCAGCTTCTGGTGGAGCTTCTTAATTTCTGTCCGCATGTCGACACGCAGTTTTGCGTCGAGGTTGGACAGCGGTTCGTCAAACAGAAACACATCCGGATCGCGCACCAATGCGCGGCCCATGGCAACCCGTTGCCGCTGCCCACCGGAGAGGGCGCCTGGTTTGCGGTCAAGCAGCTGTTCGATCTGTAGAAGGTTGGCCACCTCCCGCATCGCCTTCTCGCGCTCAGGCTTGGGTGTGCCGTGCATTTCCAGCCCGAAGGTGATGTTCTGCCCAACCGTCATGTTCGGGTAGAGCGCGTAGGACTGGAACACCATCGCGATGTTGCGCTTGGACGGGTGGACCCCGTTCATCACCTGATCCTTAATCCGGATCTCGCCGCTGCTGATCTCTTCCAGACCGGCGATCATGTTCAGAAGCGTGGATTTGCCACAGCCTGACGGGCCAACAAGGACAAGAAACTCCCCCTCTTCGACCGAGATGTCCACGTTGTGCAGAACTTCGACCGCGCCATAGGACTTGGTTGTGTTGTCGATATCGAGAAAGCCCATAGGTCTTATCCTTTGACGGAGCCAGCCATCAGACCGCGCACAAAATAGCGGCCCGCGACGATGTAGACGAGGAGTGTGGGAAGTGCGGCCAGGATCGCACCGGCGAAGTGAACGTTGTATTCCTTCACCCCGTGGCTGGCCTGAACCAGATTGTTGAGCGCAACCGTCATGGGCTGGCTGTCAGCGCCCGCAAAGGAAGCGCCAAAGAGGAAGTCGTTCCAGATGTTCGTGAACTGCCAGATGATCGACACCACTGCGATGGGGCCCGACGAGGGCAGAAGAATACGCCAGAAGATCTGGAAAAACCCTGCTCCGTCGATCTGCGCTGCGCGCACCAGTTCGGTCGGGAAGACGGCGTAGTAGTTGCGGAAGTACAGCGTCGTGAACCCGATCCCGTAGACCACGTGCACCAGCACCAGCCCCCAGGTCGTTCCGGCCATCCCCATCAGGCCCAGCATCCGCGCCATCGGGATCAGAACGATCTGGAACGGGATGAAACAGGCAAAGAGCATGAGACCAAACAGGATTGTATCGCCCCGAAACCGCCATTTGGTCAGCACATAGCCATTGAGCGCGCCGAGAATGGTCGAGATGGCAACAGCGGGCACGACCATCTTGATCGAGTTCCAAAAGTAGGGGGACAGGCCCGTCGGCTCGACCCCGATCTGCGCCGAGGACCACGCCTTGGCCCACGGCGCAAGCGTCCAGACCTGCGGCAGGTTCATCATGCCGCCGCCGGTGATCTCTTCCAGCGGCTTCACCGAGTTCACCAGCATCACGTAAAGCGGCAGCATGTAGAACAGCGCGAACAGAACCAGCACGAGATAGATCAGCATGCGCACGGCGCGCCCTGTGCGGATGGCGGTATCTTGGGTTGCGTGCGCCATCATTTCTTCTCCCGCAATTCGGCGTAGAGATAGGGGATCATGATGGCCGCAATGGTCATCAGCATGATCGTGGCCGAGGCCGCACCGATCCCCATCTGGTTCCGCGAGAACGTGTAGGAATACATGAAGGTCGCGGGCAATTCAGTTGCCCGTCCGGGCCCACCACCTGTCAGGGCGATCACCAGGTCAAACGTCTTGATGGCGAGGTGGCTGAGGATCACGAAGGCCGACAGGAAGGCGGGCCGCAGCTGCGGAATGATGATCCGGCGATAGAGGTTCCAGTTGGAGGCGCCATCCATCTGCGCCGCCTTGAGGATTTCGTTGTCGATCCCACGCAAACCCGCAAGGAACATGGCCATGACAAAGCCGCTGGTCTGCCAGACGGCGGCTAGAACCACGGTGTAGATGGCAAAGTCCCGGTTCTTGATCCAATCGAATTCGAAACTGGTCCAGCCCCAGCTTTGCATGACATTCTCAAGTCCAATGCCGGGATCGAGAAACCATTTCCACGCCGTGCCTGTCACGATGAAGCTGAGCGCCATCGGATAGAGGTACACGGTGCGAATGAACCCTTCGGCCCGGATTTTCTGATCGAGGAAGATCGCAAGGCTGAGCCCGAGGACCGTGCAGATCCCAATGTAGAGCAGGGCAAAAACACCCATGTTGGTGATTGACGTTTCCCAATGGCTGAGGCGCCAGAGCTTGGAATAATTCTCCCATCCGACCCAGCCGAAGGACGGCAGAAGCCGACTGTCGGTAAAGGACAGATAGACCGAGAACGCGATAAAGCCGTAAACAAAGATCAGGACCATAGCCAGCGACGGTGAAAGCACCAGCTTGGGCAACCATGTCTGTAGCCGTGTCTTGAAATCCGCGTTGGCAGCCTGTGCCATGACGCGCCCTCCTCACCCAGAAGTCATTGGTTTGTTTTGTATCCAAAGTGTCGGGGCGACGGCATTGTGCCACCGCCCCGCCAAGGGAGGATCACTTGGCGATGGACACCGCGTCGACCAGTTCTGCGACGGCGGTTTCGCTGTCATACTCGCCGTTGAAATGCGCCGTGACTACGTCGTAGATCGCGTTCTTCACCGATGCCGGGTTGGCGTGGCCATGGGCCATGGAGCCAAAGAGGTTGCCCGAAGATGCGGCGGCTGCCAGATCGGCCATGCCTTTCTTGCCGCAATCGTCAAACGCCTCGTTCGACACATCGGTCCGTGCGGGCACCGACCCTTTGACAACGTTGAAGGCCGACTGGAATGAAGGCGACAGGATCGCTGTGGCCAGCTTGGCCTGTTCCGGGGAAACGGCCCCGCCCTGGTCGAACATCATGAACTGGTCCGCGTTGAACGTGACCTGATCAGACGTGCCGGGGAAGCGGAAGCACAGGAAGTCCTGACCCGGTACCTTGCCCGCGTTCAGAAACTCGCCCTTGGCCCAGTCGCCCATCATCTGGAAACCGGCTTCGCCATTGATGACCATCGCTGTTGCGAGGTTCCAGTCACGGCCTGAGAAATTCTCGTCCACGTTTTCGCGGATCACGGCCATGCGGTCGAACGCCTCTTTCATGCCGTCGCCACCCAGAACGCTTTCATCAAGGTCGATGAACGCGGCCTTATAGCCATCTGGCCCAAGCACCGACATCGCGACCGCGTCAAAGACAGTCGCCTCTTGCCAGGCCTGCCCACCGTGCGCGACCGGCGTGACACCGGCTGCCTTGAGCGTATCCAGAGCGGCGGTGAACTCTTCCCACGTGGTTGGGACCGCGATGCCGTTGGCGTCAAGCACTGCCTTGTTGGCCCAGACCCAGTTGGTCGAGTGCACGTTCACAGGCGCCGAAACCCACTTGCCATCCACTTTGGCGAATTGCTGCAGGGCGGCTGGGATCACGTCGTCCCACCCTTCTGCCGCGGCAACATCATTGAGGTTCGCCAGAGCGCCCTGATTGGCCCAGTCGAGAATGTCAAAGCCGAGGCCCTGAACGGCCGTGGGGGCATTGCCAGCGGTGACGCGCGCGCGCAAAACCGTCATGGCCTGTTCGCCGCCGCCCCCTGCAACGGGCATGTCGGTCCAGCCGACACCCTGACCTTCGAGGTCGTCCTTCAGAACGTTCAGCGCTGCGGCCTCACCGCCTGATGTCCACCAGTGCAACACCTCGACACCGCCGTGCCCATCTGCGTGAGCGGCACCGGCGCTGACCGTCAGCGCCAGCGCGATTGCTGTTTTGGTCTTCAAAAAAGAACGCATTGGTTTCCTCCCATTTTGCGTTTGTTGTGACGCGCGCTAGGCGCACGCCTCGACCCAAGGTGCCCGGCTGCGTCCGATGCGCATGACCATTGATTTCACCTCGAGAAATTCATCAAAGCCGTAGCGGCCAATTTCGCGCCCTTGGCCGGACTGCTTCATGCCGCCAAAGGCCAGTTCAGGGTATCCGTCCATCCAGGTGTTGGTCCAAACCGTACCCGCTTCGGCGCGGCGTGCAAACTCCAGACAGGTGTGGACGTTTTCGCTCCAGACGCCAGCGGAGAGGCCGTAGTTGCTGTCGTTGGTCAGCGCGATGGCCTCGTCCAGCGTGCGGAAGGTCAAGACCGACAGAACCGGGCCAAAGACCTCTTCCCGCGCAATCGCCATGTCGGGTGTCACGCCGCTGATGATGGTTGGTTGATAGAATTGTCGGCCAAGCCCGTCTACGGACAGAGCACCCCCACCAAGCTCAAGCGTGGCACCGGCGGCAGTGGCGGCCTGCACGTATCCGTCAATCTTGGCGTTGTGCTCGGGTGTAACGATGGCACCGACCTGCGTGGACGGATCAAGCGGATCGCCAAACTTCACCTGTTTGGACAGCGCAACCACGCGGGCCACAAACGCCTCCGCGACATCCTCGTGCACGATGATCCGGCTGGACGAATTGCAGCACTGTCCAACGTTGAAATAGACGCCGAAGGTCACAGCATCAGCAGCGCTTTCCAGATCAGCGTCGGGAAAGATCACCTGCGGGTTCTTTCCGCCCAGTTCCAGCGCAACCTTCTTCAGCGTCCCGGAGGCACTTTGCGTGATCAGCTTGCCCACCGCGGTTGAGCCGGTGAAGGTCACCATATCGACGTCAGAATGGGTCGACATCAGGCTGCCGACCGGCTCACCATAGCCCAGGACGATGTTGCAAACGCCCGCGGGCAGGCCCGCCTCCATTAGCAGTTCCCCCATCATCACGGTCGAAGAAGGTGTCATCTCGGACGGCTTGACCACCACCGTGCAACCAGCCGCCAAAGCGAAAGGCAGCTTCTGGGACAGGATCCAGAACGGGAAATTCCAAGGCGTGATGATGGACACCACGCCAATTGGTTCTTTGACGACGACACCCAGCATATCCTGGCCAAGCGTATTGTGGCTGTCCCCATGCGTTGTTCGCGCAAGGGATGCGGCGTAGCGCCAGAGGTCTGCCGCACCGCCCACTTCGCCACGGGCCTGGGAGATCGGTTTGCCACTTTCCAATGTCTCCTGCACCGCGATGCGTTCCACATTGGCATCGATCAGATCAGCGACCCGAAGCAGAACCGTTGCACGCTCCTTGCCCGAGATGCGGCTCCAGACCCCTGCATCGAAGGCACGCCGCGCGGCGAGAATGGCATGCTCTGTAACCGCAGCGTCGCCCTTGGCCGAGACACTGACAACCGAGCCATGCGACGGCGACACACGTTCGAATGTCTCGGTGCCTTCAACCCATTTGCCATCAATCAGATGACGTCCGGCAAAGGCGGAGGGCAGTGCGTAGTCAATCGCGGTGTTGATCGTCAGGTCATTCATCGTCTCAAGATCCATCAAAACTGGCTGCGCGCTTTTCAAGGAAAGCCTGCACGCCTTCATCACGGTCGGCGCTGGCGGCGGCTGCCGCACTGCCAAGCACCTCGATTGCGGCGCCCCGATCTTCGCCCACGCCACCGTGAATCATTGCCTTGGTCAATTCATTTGCGCGTGGCGATAGGTCACTCAGAGATGCAGCCATGTCTTTTGCGGTGGCCAGCGCATCGTCGGTTACATCCGCCGCAAACCCGAGCATGTGGGCGCGTTCCGCAGTGATGCGCCGCCCGAATATAGCCATTTCTTTTACAACGGGCTCCGACAGAAGCCGCACAAGGCGCTGTGTGCCGGACCACCCCGGCACAATTCCGACCTTGCCTTCGGGAAGCCCAAGCGTCGCTCGAGTAGACATCACGCGCACATCACAGCAGGCGGCCAGTTCCAGACCACCGCCAAATGCGTGGCCGTTGATGGCCCCGATGGTCGGCTTGGATAGCCGTGCCAGCATGTCAAAGATGCGGTGACCGTCCCGGACCCAATGGCGCGCAAACTCAGCCGGGCCAAGTGCGCCCCATTCAGCGATGTCTGCACCACAGCAAAACGCTTTTGGGCCCGCGCCAGTCACAATGACAGCTCGAATGTCCGGGCGGTGTTCAATGTCGATCAGATGCGCCTCAAGCGACCTGAGCATTGCCGTTGTGAAGGCGTTCAGCTTCGCTTCATTTGACAGCGTCAGAACGGCTGTGTCCTGATGATAGGTGCAGACAACCTCACTCATAGTGCGAGGCCTATGGGAGTATCGGCAAGCAGGTCCTTCGGCATGATCTTGGCGTTCTCCGCCACTTGCACACGGCCTTGGGAGGGGCCGATGATATGCTCTGCCGGATCTATGCCTGGCATGATTTCGGTTGCGACCAGACCGTTGCCGGTTAGCGCGATCACACAGCGCTCGGTGATGTAAAGCACGTTCTGCCCTTGCGCGCGTGCCCGCTTTCCCGAGAACGTCACATGCTCCACCTCGTCCACCATCTTGGTGAACTTGCCGGGTTCCGCGATTTCGATCTTGTCTTCGTGCAGGTTGACCTTGGCCCCTGCCTCAAACCACCCCGAGAATACAATGTTCTTGGCCCGGGCTGTGATGTCCACAAATCCGCCGCATCCCGCCGTCAGATATGGTTTCTTGCCCAGCTTCGAGACGTTGACGTTCCCTTCGACATCAACCTCGAGGAAGGACAGGAACGACATGTCAAAGCCGGCGCCTTGAAAGTAGATGAATTGCTGCGGTGAGGGCACAAACGCATCCGCGTTCGACGCGCATCCAAAGGCAAAGCCGGTCAATGGCACACCCCCGACGGCGCCCTGCTCGATGGCCCAGGTCACGGCGTCTGGATGCCCTTCCTCCAACAAAACACGCGGCACCATCGCGCTAATCCCGAAGCCAAGATTGGCGGTCATCCCACGACGCAGTTCCATCGCGGCGCGGCGGGCGATCACTTTTTCGATGCCATGGTCCGCCAGCGAGAAGCTGTCCCAGGGCCGCATGATTTCTCCGGAAATTGCCGGGTCATAGGGTGTTTCGGTGGTTTGTTTTTGATCCGCATCGACCACCACGTAATCGACCAGATGGCCGGGAACCCGCACATCATGGGGTCGAAGGCTGCCGTTGGCGGTCACGCGTTTGACCTGCGCAATGACCACGCCGCCGTTGTTGCGCACGCAAATGGCCTGTTCCAGGCCGCCCAGATAGGCACCTTCGTGTTCGTAGGTGAGATTGCCGCGTTCATCCGCCGTGGTGGCCCGAATGATGGCCACATTCGGTATGACATTCGGGAAATGCAGCCAGGTTTCGCCGTTGAATGCCACGCGGTTGACGATGGGCGCTGCAGCGCCCTTGTCGTTCATCGCGCAGCCCTGAAGCTCTGGATCCACGAAGGTTTCAAGCCCGACCTTGGTCAGGACACCGGGACGATGCGCCGCTGCCTCACGATGCATGTCGAACATGATGCCGGACGGAACATTGTAGGCGGCAACGCGATCCTCGACGATCATCTTCCAGATCTTAGGCATGTCGACACTGGATGGACCGGACGGATAGGACCCGGCCAGAACGCGGGCGAGCAAACCATCCTTGGCAAGATGATCCATGCCCTTAACGCCGTACACATCCCCGGCGGCAATCGGATGCAGTGAAGTGATATCGCGCGGGTGCCCTTCGGTCGTGAACCGTTCGCCAATGGCCTTGAGCGTCGCGTCCGGACACCCCAACGTCGAAGAAGAAGATACGGACAGTACGGCCCCGTCCGGAATCTGACGCGCGGCTTCGGCAGCTGGCACGACCTTCTTCATAGTATCCTCCCCACGCCAAGCTTATCGCTTTTTGGAACGTTCCACCAATCATTACTGGAACGTTCCAATTTCTGCAAGGTGTAATCTCACATCCGGCAAAGTGTTCAATTTACGGGACGAACACTGGGTTTACTGCGTTAACAGCTGTGCGTCGCGCTTCACTCAGGATGAAGAACACAATCACCAGTGCAGTGACCGATTCGACTGGAGAATTTGCGTCGCCGACCTCAGAATCGAACCGCAATAAAAAAACCCGGGCACTCAGGCCCGGGCAAGTCCAACAGGGAGGTACATGCTTTGCCGCGCGGCGGCCCCGGCATGTGCGGGCTTTCGTGCCTTCAATCTGAGCCAGGGCAAAGATGTCTGCCTTGACCCAAATCAATCTCAGGCCATCAAACGATACCCACCAGATTCGGTCACAAGAAGGCGGGCATTGGACGGATCTGGTTCAATTTTCTGACGCAGACGGTAGATATGCGTCTCGAGCGTGTGGGTCGTAACCCCGGCGTTGTACCCCCATACCTCGTGCAGCAGCACGTCACGCGCCACGACACCCTCGGTCGAGCGGTACAGGAACTTGAGGATGTTTGTTTCCTTCTCCGTCAGGCGGATTTTGCGGTCATCCTCGGTGATCAGCATCTTGACGGAAGGTTTGAACGTGTACGGCCCGAGGGTGAATACGGCATCTTCAGACTGTTCGTGCTGGCGCAGCTGGGCGCGGATTCGAGCGAGCAGAACAGGGAATTTGAACGGCTTGCTAACGTAGTCATTGGCGCCTGCATCGAGACCCAGGATCGTGTCCGCATCGGTGTCGTGGCCAGTAAGCATCAGGATCGGCGACTTGACCCCCTGCTTGCGCATGACCCGGCACAGTTCGCGACCGTCTGTGTCGGGCAGGCCGACATCGAGGATCACAAGGTCGTAGATCGCCTCCTTGGCCTTGACCAATGCGTCCTGACCGTTGCCAGCTTCGAACACGTCGAAATCTTCGGTCATGATCAGCTGTTCGCTGAGCGCCTCGCGCAGATCTTCGTCATCGTCGACCAGCAGAATTTTCTTCAGTTGCGCCATGGGCTTCGTCTCCCTTGATGTTGGATGATAGATGCGCTGCCTTCACTGTTTCAGCAAGTTGTGGGCCTTTTGTTTCACGCCCATGTGTCGGTGAACGGGCAAATGTTTCAATTCTCGTGCGATTTGCTTATGTCGGGCGGGATATAGAAGAGGATTTGTTACATGAGGCTGGGCCCGGATATCGTAGAGACGCTGGCGCGGGCACGGGCCGATCTGCGGATGGGCGTGCCGATTGTGGTTCTGGGAGACACCCATATGCTGGCCGTTGCGGTCGAGACGTTGACCGCAGAACGGCTGGTTGGGCTGCGCGCCCTCGGCACACCGCCGGAGCTGGCGTTGACAGGCTGGCGTGCAGATACGCTCAAGGCTCGTGTGTATGATGGGGATGTGGCCCGTATTTCGGTGCCTGATGCTGCTGCACTGGGATGGTTAAAGTCGCTGGCCGATCCGGCTGATGATTTGGCGACACCGATGAAAGGGCCCTTGCGTTCGATCCGTGACGGGGATGCGGCACCACATCGCGCCGCGTTGCAGCTTTGCAAATCAGCCCAATTGTTGCCTGCCGCCCTTTGCGTTGAGATCACCGATGGCTTGGCGTTTGCAGCCACACATGGCCTGACCGCAGTACCGCTTGCCTTGGCAGCACCCCTGCTGGGCGGCTCGAGCCTGTTGCATCCAGTGGTGCAGGCCCGCCTGCCGGTCGAAGCGTCCGAAGCCGGACGTTTGCATGTCTTCCGACCCGAAGATGGGGGTGAAGAGCACTATGCGTTCGAAATTGGGCGCCCAGACCGCAGTCAGCCCGTTTTGGCGCGATTGCATTCGGCCTGTTTTACCGGCGACGTGATGGGCAGTTTGAAATGTGATTGCGGGCCACAATTGCGTGGCGCCTTGGCCCAGATGGGAACGGAGGGCGCTGGCGTGTTGCTTTACATGAACCAAGAGGGGCGCGGAATCGGCCTCGCCAACAAGATGCGCGCTTACGCATTGCAGGATCAGGGTTTCGACACAGTGGATGCGAACCACCGGCTTGGGTTCGAGGATGACGAACGGGATTTCCGGCTTGGGTCAGATATCCTGAAGTCCATGGGGTTCACGTCCGTGCGCTTGCTCACCAATAACCCCGCGAAAGTGAAGATGATGGAAGCGAGCGGCATTACAGTGGCTGAGCGTGTGCCGCTGAAGGTCGGGGAAAACCGGTTCAATCGAGACTACCTTGCGACCAAAGCGGCCAAGTCGGGACACCTGCTGTGAAACCGACGGACATGGTGGTGACGCCGCGCGGGATGCGCTTTGCCGGGCGATGGTTTCCCTGCACGATTGGCAAGGGCGGCATCAGCGACGCAAAGCGCGAGGGTGATGGGGCTACGCCGCGAGGCTGCCACCGGATTGTCGGTATGCTTTATCGCCCGGACCGCATGGCTCCCCCGACAGATTGGGCTGTGCCCATTCGGCCCGGGGATCTTTGGTCAGATGACAGCGGCGATGACGACTACAACCAAATGGTGCGCGCGCCTTATGCACCAAGTCATGAACGGTTGCGCCGGGCTGATCCGCTTTATGATCTGGTCATCCTGACCGATTGGAACTGGCCCTATGCCGTAAAGGGCTGCGGATCGGCTATTTTCATGCACCGTTGGCGCAGACCCGGCTACCCGACCGAAGGGTGCATCGGGTTGCGGCCAAACGATCTGCACTGGATCGCCCCACGGATCGGTTACGACACCCGATTGATTGTTCTCTAACGGTTGGGCAGGCCCGCAGCGCGGCGCTGCGCGCGCAATTCAGATTTTGATGGGATCGCCGCGATCAACTCATCCAGACCGGCAAGCTCATCAGCGTGGATGGCGCCGTAACGCCTGCGCGGATAGTCCGGGTCGTCGTTTTGAGCGGCCCATGCGCGGGCGCATTTTAATGCCGCAATCCAGTCGTCGCGATCCCCACCCAGCCATTGATTGATCGGTCGCGCCACGGCTTCGTTCATGGATGCAAACAATGCTGGCCCGCCGTCAGGCGACTGGTTTGGGTCTGCCAACAACATCAACCGCGCCCGAAACTGCGCGCGATACATAACGCACCCCGCCTGCACGCGCGCACCTGAATTGAAGAGTTCCGCAGCACGCCGGTAGTCATCCCAAGCGCTCGGAGTGATAGGACCCGGTTTCACGCCTTGAGCAAGTGCGAGAACCGGCAAAAACATGAAAAGAAACAAGAGATACCGCATCATGTGGCCTGCCGTTCGCCAAAGATCGCGGAGCCCACGCGGACGTGCGTCGCGCCGAGCGCGATCGCACTTTCAAAATCACTGCTCATGCCCATTGATAATCCGGTCAGGTCATTGCGCTTTGCAATCTTGGCCAGAAGCGCAAAATGCAACGAAGGCTCTTCATCGACAGGCGGGATGCACATCAGCCCGTGGACGGGCAGGTCAAGCGCACGGCATTCGGCAACGAAGGCGTCAGCCTCTGCCGGAAGCACACCGGCTTTCTGCGGTTCTTCACCAGTGTTGACCTGCAGAAAGATGTCGGGGCATTTACCGATCTCTTGCGCAAGGCGAGCGACGGTTTTCGCTAGCTTGGGCCGGTCAACAGAGTGGATAGCCTGAAACAGCTCCATCGCCTGCCGGGCCTTGTTGCTTTGCAATGGACCAATCAGGTGCACATCGATCAGGCCATAGCGTTCCCGGAAATAAGGCCATTTGCCCGCCGCTTCCTGCACGCGGTTCTCGCCGAACAAGCGGTGCCCTTCGTCCAAGACGGCCTGAACCCGGTCAAGCGGCTGCACCTTGCTGACGGCGATCAGGTTGACCGTATCTGCTGCCCGCCCTGCCTTGCTACAGGCAGCTTCGATCTTGGATCTGACTTCAGAAAGAGACATGCGAGTACCTGTTGCATCTAGCTATCACGCAGAAAGCACGGTGTGCCGACAATTGCAAAGGTCCAGAAACGAAAAGGGGCAGGCCAAAGGCCCGCCCCAAATCATTAGGCTGTGCTTGACTTAGAAGTCGAAGCGAACACCCAGGTCTGCAACGGTGTCGCCAGCAACTTCCGCAACACCACCTTGCAGCGATACACCGCCGCCCAGCGAGTGGCGGAAGCCGATGCCGTAAGCGTCGGTGTCGGAGCCAGCTGCGCCGGTGTCGGAGTACGCAAAGCGGATTTCTGTCGCTGCTCCAACATCGTACTTGGCCGACACACCGTATGCGGTGTCGGGGTTCGCGTCGGTGTCTGCAACCAGCAAGGTGAAGGCGAATGCGCCAATTTCACCACCGAAGCCCAGGGCCCAGAAGTCGTTGTCAGCGTTCGAAGTCGCCGCTGCGCCACCGTCTACAACTGTCACGGTTGTGACGTCTTCGTTACCGAAGGCGACGCCAACGCTGTAGTTGCCGAAGTTGTAGCCAAAGCCGATCTGCCATTCTTCACGCGAAACAGTTGTGTCTGTCACAACAACAGCGCCGGAGTCAGCTGCGTTAACGACCGACTGCGATGTCACGTCACGGTCGTCGGTGATCGACGCTGCAACTGTGAAGTCGCCTGCGGTGTAGCGCAGTTTGATGGTTGCAGGCACATCGTCGTCGCCGCTGATGCCGGAAACAGGCAAGCCAAAGCCAGTCGATGTTTCAACGATCGCTGTCAGACCAACACCGTATCCGTAGTAGTCCAGAACGTCGCCGGAATCGATCACGTCGGAAGTGTTACCGATGTCCAGACGGAAGCCGCCGGATTCAACGTTGAATTCAGCCGCGCGAACGTCGGAGTCTGCACCGTCATTGGTCTCGATACGTGCACGCGCACCAAATTCCAGACCGTTGTCGGATGTTGCAGTACCTGTGATGTTCAGGCGGAAACGCTGCTCGATGCTGGTTTCGTCGTCAGCACCGTCGTTGTAGATCAGGCCGAAACGGCCAAAGCCACCAAAGCTAATGTCTGCAGCTGCCATGCCCGTGGTGGCAATCAGCGCAGTTGTAGCGAAGAGAACTTTTTTCATGAGTTTTCCCTCGGTTTTCAGTCACACGCCCTAACCGGGGAATCCGGCGAGGGGATGGATGCTGTCTCAACCATTTGCCTCAGCATCTCAAGCGACGCATCGGGTCGTAACCGCAATTCCAACATGGTTGGTGCAGCTTTGCCACAGTACTGCCATCCTGCGCAGGTCACTTTTCCGACCGACCTGCCTAGCATGTGACCCTGTCTTGCGAGCACAGGTCAACTTGGCTATCACGGGCGTCAACGAATATGGGTTGGGAATTCCGATGCGTAAAACGCGAATGGTAGGCCGGATGGTCACGATGTGCATGGCCATGTTTCTGGCTGGATGTGGGGGGTTAAACTTCCGTGGAAGCACGCCATCTTCCGACCCTGAAACATCCGGGCGCGAAAGAGGCCAGAGAAACGAAACCACGCTTGGTGAAGCCTTGCGTGCGCGGCGCAACCAGGAATCAATCGTTCGCGTCAACAAGTACATATGGTCTGCAAGCCTTCAGGTGCTGGATTTTCTTCCAATTCAATCCGTTGATCCATTCACGGGTGTGATTGTAACAGGCTTTGGCACCCCACCCGGTGGCGGTCGCGCTTATCGCGCCACGGTCCTTATCAGTGATCCTGCATTGGATGCCCGCTCGCTTAACGTGGCCTTGCAGACGCGCAATGGTCCTGCCAGCACAGCAACCGTGCGCGCAATCGAAGATGCGATCCTGACCCGCGCCCGCCAGCTACGGGTGGCTGATAACCGCCTTTAGGCCCTTTCAGCGCAACCCATTCCCTATTATCAGATGCGCCGGGCTTCATGCCCGGCGTTTTTTCATTCAGGACCAGAACCCATGGCCACCTATACCCCATCCGAGATCGAAGCCCGCTGGCAGGCCGCCTGGGACAAAGCAGGTGTGTTCACCGCAACTCGCAGTGCCGACAAGCCAAAATACTACGTACTCGAGATGTTCCCCTATCCATCGGGTCGCATCCACATCGGCCACGTACGCAACTACGCGATTGGTGATGTGATTGCGCGTTACAAGATTTCGACAGGTCATAACGTGCTTCACCCGATGGGATGGGACGCGTTTGGGATGCCCGCCGAAAACGCCGCCATGGCCATCGGAGGCCACCCCAAGACGTGGACATATGACAATATTGCCGACATGCGCGGTCAGATGAAGCCGCTGGGCCTGTCTATTGACTGGTCCCGCGAATTCGCCACTTGCGACCCGGAGTACTACGGCCAGCAGCAGGCGCTGTTCCTAGATATGCTCGATGCCGATCTTGTCTATCGCAAGAACGCGCAGGTGAACTGGGACCCGGTCGACATGACCGTCCTCGCCAACGAGCAGGTGATTGACGGCAAGGGCTGGCGGTCGGGTGCTGAGGTGGAGCGCCGCGAGCTAACGCAATGGTTCTTCAAGATCAGCGACATGGCCGGTGAGTTGAAAGATGCACTTTCATGCCTCGACAACTGGCCACCCAAGGTGCGGTTGATGCAAGAGAACTGGATTGGCGAGAGCCGCGGGATCGAGATCACGTTCCAGCGGACGGATGGGAATGGCACGATTCTTTGCTACTCAACACGTCCCGACACAATGCGCGGCGCGTCATTCATCGCCGTATCGCCGGATCATCCGGTGGCAAAAGAGCTTGAAGCAAAGAACTCGGACCTCGCAGCATTCATCAACGAATGCCGCAAGATGGACACCACCGAAGCGGCCATGGAAAAGGCGGAAAAGAAAGGGGTCGACACCGGCATCCGGGTCAAACACCCCGTCTATGCCGACCGTGAATTGCCCGTTTGGATCGGTAACTTCGTCCTTATGGACTACGGCACCGGCGCTGTCTTTGGCTGCCCGGCACACGATCAGCGCGACCTCGACTTTGCGCGTAAGTATGATCTTCATATCCAGAACGCTTTCTACATGCCGGGCGACACGACCGAGGTGGAAAACGAAGCATTGGTGCCTGCCAAGACGGAAAAAGTGGCGTATATCGACCATTTCGCCGGAATTGCCGAAGTGACGAGCCAGGACGGCATTGACGCCACCATCGACTATTTCGAAGCAAACGGGCTGGGCAAAGGCCAGACCCAGTACCGCCTCCGCGATTGGGGGCTGTCCCGCCAGCGCTATTGGGGCTGCCCGATTCCAGTTGTACACTGTGACGATTGTGGTGTGGTGCCCGAGAAAAAGGAGAACCTGCCGGTAGAGCTGCCTGAAGATGTCAGCTTTGACATTCCAGGTAATCCGCTGGATCGCCATCCGACATGGCGCGACGTGCCCTGTCCGTCTTGCGGCAAGCCCGCCAATCGCGAGACAGATACGATGGACACCTTCGTGGATTCGTCGTGGTACTTCGCGCGCTTCACCGCGCCGCGTGCGTCGACGCCCACCGATCTGGATGAGGCTGCATACTGGATGAACGTGGACCAGTATATCGGCGGCGTCGAACACGCGATCCTGCACTTGCTTTATTCGCGGTTCTTTGTGCGAGCCATGCGGATCACCGGGCACCTGCCTCAAGGGTGCGAAGAGCCATTCAACGCGCTCTTTACTCAGGGGATGGTCACGCACGCCATCTACCAAACCCGCGATGACAAGGGGCGCCCGATCTATCACCTGCCCGAGGATGTGACTGACGGCAAACTCGCAGATGGAACGGAGGTTGAGGTCATCCCCTCGGCCAAGATGTCGAAGTCGAAAAAGAACGTGGTCGATCCGTTGAGCATCATTGCCAGCTATGGCGCCGATACTGCGCGCTGGTTCGTCCTGAGCGATTCACCTCCGGAACGGGATGTGGAATGGACCGAAAGCGGAGCAGAAGCGGCATTCAAACACCTCGGCCGTGTTTGGACTCTGTCGGACAAGATCGCCAAGATGAGCTCCGGCGCTGAGGGCAGCGGGGATGACGATTTGTTGCGCACCATGCACAAGACGATTCATGACGTTACAATCGGTATCGAATCCTTCGGCTTCAATGCGGCCATCGCTAAGCTTTATAGCTTCACAGCGGTGTTGCAGAAGTCCAAGGCCAGCCATGCGGCACAGCGCGAGGCCGTGATGACGCTTGCCCAACTTATGGCCCCCATGACCCCGCACCTGTCCGAGGATATCTGGGCCCATCAAGGCGGTGAGGGACTGGTTATCAACTCCCCTTGGCCGAAGACGGACGAGGCGATGCTGGTGTCTGACACCGTCACCCTGCCCATCCAAATCAATGGCAAGCGGCGTGGTGAAATCACCGTTCCTGCAGACATGGACAAGGCCGAGGTTGAAAAACAAGCGCTGGCGACCGAAGCTGTACAAAAGGCACTGGACGGCGGAACCCCCAAGAAGGTGATTGTCGTGCCGGGCCGTATCGTCAACGTGGTGGTCTGACCGACATGCGCATCATTGCAGCTCTTGCCTTGACCCTGATCCTGACAGCCTGCGGGTTCGAACCCGTCTATGGCCCGGGCGGCACGGGGACTAAGCTGCAAAACCGTGTGTTGGTCGACACGCCCATTGACCGCGAAGGCTTCCTTCTGGTGCGGCAGTTGGAAGAGCGGTTGGGGCGCGCGGGTGACCCCGCCTACAGGCTCGGCATCGATCTGGCGGTACGGGAAGAAGCGCGCGCCATCGACCCTGACGGTGACATCCGCAGATTCCACGTGATTGGCGATGCCACATATACGCTTTCCGACACCGCGACAGGCGCTGTCCTTCAATCAGATGCTGTGGATAACTTTGTGGGCTATTCGGCAACCGGCACAACTGTTGCGACCCTTGCAGCCAAACGAGATGCCGTAGAACGGCTGATGACCATCCTTGCGGATGAAATTGTGCTGCAATTGCAGGCCTCTGACCTGTGAAGCTGAACACGGCCCAGGCGACCGCGTATTTTGCCAAGCCGGATCCGGATGCGGCGGGCCTGTTGATATACGGTGCCGATGGCATGCGCATCGCGCTGAAGCGCCAACAAGTCGTATCCGCGCTGATCGGCCCGCAGGGTGAAGAGGAAATGCGGCTGACGCGCATCCCGGCAGGCGATTTGCGCAAGGAACCCGCGCTTCTGTTAGACGCAACCAAGGCCATCGGCTTTTTCCCCGGCCCCCGCGTTGCGCTGGTTGAAGATGCAAACGAAACCGTCGGGCCCGTCATCACCGAGGCCCTGTCGGATTGGGTGGCCGGGGATGCGCAGATCGTGGTGACTGCAGGTGCGCTGAAACCCACGTCAAAGCTGCGCAAGGCGTTCGAGGCACATCCGTCGGCCTACGCTGCGGGAATCTACGACAATCCCCCGACAAGGGACGAGATCGAACGCGACCTGACTGCCGCAGGCATCACCAACCCGCCACAAGAGGCGATGCACCTGTTGATGGACCTCGCCCGGCAACTAGAACCTGGAGATTTCCGTCAAACTCTCGAAAAGGTTGGGCTCTATAAACTCAACGATTCCGAACCGCTGAGTGCAGACGACATCAGTGCATGCGCGCCCGCGTCAATCGAGGCAGACGTGGATGATGTGTTGCTGGTCGTCGGCGACGGAAATGCAGCAGCCATCGGTCCCGTCATGCAGCGCCTTCAAGCGCAGGGGGTGAACGCGGTCAGCCTGTGCATTGGTGCCATGCGCCATTTCCGGTCACTGCATCGCGCGGCTTGCGATACATCGGGCCGCCCACAAATCTGGGGACCGAACCGCGACAAGATGCTTGCACAAGCGCGGAACTGGGGCGCACCGAAGCTGGAACTTGCGCTGACAGAGTTAACGGATACAGACTTGCAACTGCGCTCTGCTGGTCAGAATGCACCAGCCCTCGCACTGGTCGAACGCTGCTTCATCCGGCTCGCCATGCTTGCCCGCCGCTAAACCAGACCGCCTTTGTGCCCCAGACCTTGGGGACCGCGCAGCGTAGGCCAAACCCCATTAAGGATGTCGTTGCCGCAAGACGGTCTTGAGATTACGCATGTTCCTCGGGCGGAGCGGAGAACATAGCGATCACTTCGGCCTCGGTCATCTGGTGCCGCCCTTCACCTGCAAAGGCGTATCCATCCGGCTTGCGATCAATGTAGATTTCACCAGTTAGTGGGATACCCGAAGGATCGTCCAAAGTGCCCATGCCAACATGCATTTCTCCATTCATCGGACCCGGCGCCGTTACCCGGTAGAACACCGAAGAACCACAGGTTTTGCAGAACGCCCGCTCTGCCCATTCGGATGAGGGGTAGATCGCCAGGTTTTCCTCACCGTCGATCTTCATTCCCCCCTTAGGCACGCGAATACCCAAGAACACACCGCCAGACCATTTGCGACACATGCCACAATGACAGGCTCCGGTTTCGGTGACAGGTTCAGTGATGGTGAACTTGACTGCCCCACAGACGCAGGATCCTGATTTTGTCATTGTGACCTCCTATGGCTTGGATGTCTTTTTCTAATGCATCCCACTGTCAGAATCTGACAGGAACCTTGCAGCCTTTTGCGATGCCTGCGATCTTGCATCCTATCAAGATTGGAGAGTTCATGTACCGCGTCATCGGAACCGTCAAAAGTCGCGCCTTTCGCGTGCTCTGGATGCTGGAAGAGTTGGGGCAGCCCTACGAATTGGTAGAAGCTTTCCCTCGCTCGGAAGAGGCACGCGCACATAATCCATTGGGCAAGATCCCAGCCCTGGTAGATGGCAATGATGTGCTGACCGACAGCGTCGCCATTATGACGTATCTTGCCGACAAGCATGGTGGACTAACGGCCACCGCCGGAACCGCTGCCCGCGCCCGACAGGACGCAATGACCCTTTGGCTGATCGACGAATTGGACGCGCTCCTCTGGACACAAAGCAAACATGCATTTGTCCTGCCAGAGAAACTGCGGGTACCTGAAATTTCATCGACGCTGCACAAGGAGTTTGCCCGCAACGCCGACACCTTTGCCGGTATGCTGGAACAGTCCGGAGACTTCATCATGGGCGACGAGATCACTTTGCCGGACCTGCTTGCCGTGCATTGTTTCGGCTGGGCTTTTGGGGCCGATTTCCCAGCGCTGCCCGACAGCGTAAAAGCATACGCGAAGCGCTTGCGTGCCAGGCCAGCGTTTCGCGCAGCGGCAGGTCACTAACGCTTCAGGTAGCTTACCACACCCAGTCCAGCCGAGCGCCCGGTGGCAAGGCACGCTGTCAGAAGATAGCCACCTGTCGGTGCTTCCCAATCGAGCATTTCCCCAGCACAAAACACACCCGGCCGTGCCCGCAGCATGAACGCACCGTCCAGCGCAGACGTAGGCACTCCTCCGGCAGTTGAGATTGCTTCGTCCATCGGGCGCAATCCATCGTGCGCAATCCGCAGCTTTTTCAAGCGCCGGGCAATTCTCAGGCTCTCACTTGGCCAAGGTCGCCCCCACTCCTGAGCCAGTGCGATTTTCAAGGGCGACAGGCGCAGCGCTTTACGTAGATGATTGGCAAGGCTTGCCTTCCCACGTGGACGGCTCAGTCGGGCGGAAACATCATCCACACTCAAATCGGGCAGCAGGTCCACATACAAATCGGCACCTTCACGCACCCCGCGCGAGACGGAGTAGATACCGCCGCCTTCGAGACCGCGATGTGACATCACCGCTTCCCCCCGCGAGCGATACGGACCTGAACGCCAAGCGACGCCCTTGATCGGTTGGCCCAGGTATTTGGTCATATGATCGGACCATCCAACCGCAACTGCGGCATTCGCCGCCGCGAAGGGGCGCGTGTCGACCCCGATCCATTCCGCCCATGCCCCATCAGACCCGAGCCGTGCCCAACTTGCCCCGCCGCAGGCCAAGACCACAGCGTCGGTTTCCACGGAGGACACAGCGCCATCCGGCCCTTTTATTATTGGTCGCTTGCCGTCCCAGCCGACCCACCGATGTCGGGGCAGGGTGCGCACTCCCAACCCATCCAGCTTTTGCAACCAAGCCCGTAAAAGCGGTGATGCCTTCATCGCCTTGGGAAATACGCGACCGGTTGAACCTGTGAACATCTCTTGCCCCAAGCCTTCGGCCCAGCGGACGACAGCGGCGCTGTCCCACGCCTGCAGCGCCGGGGTCAACCAATCCGTTGCATCCGAGTAGTGCGGCAACATGGTGCTCAAGTCTTCGGCCTTGGTCAGGTTCAACCCTGACTTCCCAGCCATCAGGAACTTGCGCGCAACACTTGGCTTGGCCTCGTAAACTGTGACGGCCAGGCCCGCCTCGGCCATCACTTCCGCAGCGGCCAACCCCGCCGGCCCACCACCGATCACGGCGACACGGCTCACTCTGACGTGGTCCGCAGCTCACCCTTCATCTCGACCACGCGATGCGGATATGGAATTTCGATGTCGTTGTCCTTGAGTGCATTCCAGATCGCGAAAAGCACATGGCTCTTGTACTTGTTCTTTCCGTCGTCAATTCCGTTGACCCAGTATTCAACCGCAAAGTCGATACCGCTGTCGCCAAAGCCAACGAGTTCGCAATCCGGCCCTTCCGGTTTGTCGAGGACGAAAGGCAACTTGGAGACAGCGGTGTTGATGATATCCGGTAACGCATTGATGTCGGTGTTATAGCTGACCGAAAACGGTGCCTCGTACCGGTTTGCCGAACCGCTGTCAGAATAGTTGACGACCCGCGTAGTGATGAAATCCTCGTTCGGGACAACGATCCACCGGCCATCGTATGTTTCAAGGATTGCGGCACGGGCGGTCATCTTGACGATTGTGCCTGCCTCGCCTCCATCCAGCTCAACATAGTCGCCGACAGTCGCCTGCCCTTCGACCAGAAGGATGACGCCGGAAATGAAGTTCGACGCGATCTTTTGCAGCCCAAACCCCAGACCGACACCGATCGCGCCCCCAAGAACGGCAAGGGCAGACAGGTTGATACCCATGATGTTCATGAGCAGAAGGAAGGCGACGCCGAAAATCAGGAACTCGATGGACTTGGCCACGAGCTGCCGAAGTGATGGGCGCATCTCCTGCTGTTTCTGGATGAAGGTGCTGGATTGGCTGTTTGACCATTGGCCAAGCCAGAAAATCACGCCAGCAACAGCTACGAATTGCAACAGCCAAAGAAGATTGAATGACAGGTTGCCCAAGGGAACAACCGTCGCCTCGAGGCGTGCTGCCGCGGGTTCCAGAAGGCCGAGTGCATAAAGCGCTGCGACCGGGATCAAGACATAGCGCCCCAGCAATTTGAGCAACGGATCGGTGACGATGTCCCGGACAAGCGCTCGTACGGCAAGGAACAGGAACACCCGCTTGCCGAAGGCAATCACGGCCCCACTGTCAAAGATCGATCGGACGACGCTTTCGCCGATCCCGGTCAGTACATAAGCAAGAAGCGGCAGAATGAGGGGCAGAAATTGTGCCACGAACCGGCGCACTTTGGCGACAACCGTTTCGCTGTCGCCGGGGTCGAGCATACGGGCCAGTGCAGGTTGCAGGCGGCGCGTGATCAAAACCGCAGCCAGATAGGCGACGATCAACAGGGCAAATTGCGACCATGCAGCAGGGCTGAGCAACCAAGAAAGGGCCAGTTCCCATCCTTGCATGGCGTAGCCCGCAATGGTTTGCACAATCTCGGGCTGGCTTTCGAGATCAAACTCCACGGCGTACCTCTTGCCTCATTCAAACAACGCGCCAATTGTCACGGGCAACGCCATCTGTGCAAGAGAGCATAGAACTGTCAGACCCGACCAACGCCCCAATTTGTCCGCTCTGTGGCCGTCCTATCCCACCAGGCGTGCCGCAAAGCCTGCATCACCTGATCCCGAAGCTAAAGGGGGGTAAAGGCGGCCCGACCGTGTTGCTGCATCACATTTGCCATCGCGAGATCCATGCAACACTGACAGAAGCCGAGCTGGCCCGCGACTACAACACGCCCGCGGCGCTGCGGACGCATCCGCGGTTGGCCAAATTCTTTGGGTGGGTCGCAAAGCGTCCGCCTGGCTTTGCATCAAAGGTCCCCGGGACCCGCCGAAAACGTTAGCGTTTGCGCGCGGAAGTATCGATTGTGCGCTTTTCTTCGAGCCGAACGCTGACGTCACGCAATACGCCGGACACCAGCAATTCCACACGCTCATACGTCGTCAGCTCCCGCGACTCCTGGGCAGGTTTGGGGTCGCGCCTTGCGTAGTCTATGCGTCCGTCACGGGCCATCGACTGAAAGCCTACAACGTGTAACGTAAAGTTGACAACTGTTGTGTTTTAATTATTTACACATCACTTTTATTGCGCGCGCCGTTTCACCCTGTGCCGCCGCAATATCGATGCACAACTGTTGAGCGCGATCCAGCACGGCTCCGCTCTCGACCAGTTCATCAACCAAGCCAAATTCATAAGCCGTTGCTGCAGACAGCTTTTGACCACCGAGGAAAACCATCTTCGTCCGTGCGGGACCAATGAGGGCCGCCATGCGAACCGGATCGCTGGGTTGTGGCAAGTACCCCAGCTTCATGACCGGATAAAAGAACTTGGCTGATGGCACAGCAATACGCAGATCGCAGGCAAGCACCATTCCGGTTGCACCGCCCGCCACCGTGCCGTTCACGGCTGCAATGGTCAGGCCAGGCAAGTCGGCGATGGCCGTGGAAAGCTCCTCCCACAGAGGAGAGGTTGCCAGTCCCGCCCGCGCAGCGTCCAAATCCGCACCCGCACTAAACACTTTACCTGTCCCGGTCAGGATGACGGCAGCGGCCTGCCTTGCATCCCGGGCGGCGTCACGCAGATCAATCAACATCTGTTCAGTCAGCGCGCCCGCCTTGTCCGGGCGGTTGATCGTGATGGTCCAGATCGGGGCAGAGCGGTCAACTTCGATCATGTCAGGCCCACCCGCGCACGAATGTCCGGATCTCTCAAAGAAATCTCCTGTCCGATCCAATCGTCGGCGTCGGGGGAACACATCCAGAGCAGCGCCTTTGCGGGCCAGTCGGCCGGAATGTGATCGGACCAGTCAAGCTGACTGACCGGATTGATTCCACTGGCCTTGATCTCGCGCTGCATCTGAGTGGCCACCGTACCCGGTGAAAGCCCCATGACACGGATACCAGAACCGGCATTTTCCTTGTCCACGCAGCGGGTCAGCATCGCCGCTCCGGCCTTGGACACGCAATAGTGCGACCACGCTTCGACCGGCCCATGTGCGGCACCCGAACTCACCGTCAGGATCGTGCCGCCCCCTGCCTTCAACATGACAGGCAGGGCCGCGCGCATGCCATAGAAGACACCTTTAAGGTTTATGTCGATCACGTGACCCCAGGCATCCGGGTCGGCATCAGACAGATGGGAGATGGGTTCAATCACGCCAGCGTTGCCGATCAGCACATCCAGACCTCCGAACTGACGAACCGTTTCATTCACAGCACTTTCGACAGCAGCGTAGCTACTCACATCACAGGGGAGCGCGATGGCTTGCGGGCCAATTTCGGCAGCCAATGCGGTGACAGCATCTGAATTGCGCGCCACAAGGGCAACATTTGCCCCCGCTTGGACAAAGACGCGAGCCGTATCTGCGCCTATCCCGCGGCTGGCACCGGTGATCAACGCCGTCTTTCCGCTCATATCCTGCATTCTGTCCTCCACTTCACAGACTTAGTCTTGTGGTACGGACAACAGCGGCTTAGGTCCAGCCTGCGGCCTTGACGCTCCGCGCACTGTCCCGGACGATATGGCCAAAGCTGTTTAAGGATTCTGATATGTCTCGTATTTCTCATCTTTTTTCCTGCACCGCCTTGGCGTTGTGCCTGCCAGCCACTGCCGCATTAGCGGATCTGACAGCCGAGGAGGTATGGGCAGACTGGCAGTCTTACATGTCCAGCGCTGGCTACACTGTTACAGCATCCGAAACAGTCGAGGCGGGAACCGTTTCCGTATCCGACATGACTCTGGACGTTGAATTTGCTGATGACACCGGCGCAGGTGCATTCAAAGTGGTGCTTGAGTCCATCAACTTCGTCGAACAGGGCGATGGGACCGTAGCAATCGAACTGCCCACCAACACGACGATGAATATGTCGTTTACGCCGGAAACCGGTGAGGACGTGACAGTAGCCGTCGATTTTGACCAAACGGCACCGGACATGGTCGCATCCGGCGATCCGGGTGACCTGACTTACACCTATGCGGCCGAGGCCGCACGCATGGCTTTGCAAAGCGTCACAATTGACGGCGTTTCCGTTGGCCCCGAGATCGCCAAAGTGGACGTGACCATGACCGATCTGGCACAGGTCGTTCAAACGTCCGTGGGCGACTTGCGGAAGATGTCGCAGGACATGTCCATCGCATCCGTCGACTATGACATCGCGTTCAACGATCCGGAAAGCGACGACAACTTCCAGCTCAAGGGCGTGATGAACGGTCTGAAGCTGGACGGCACAGGCGATCTGCCCATCGAAACAGATGTTCAGGACTTGAACGCAATGCTGAACGATGGCTTTGAGGCACAGGCGGGTTTCACCACAACCGGTGGCAACTACGACATGTCGTTCAGCAGCGCGGAAGACGGCAGCGGCACCGCCAACGCGACATCGACTGGCGCAAAGTTTGACGTCTCCATCGGACCCGAAGGTCTGCTGTACGACGTGGCACAAAGCGGCGTGGACATGAACATGCTGCTGACCGAGTTCCCTCTGCCCTTGTCATTCTCGGCCGCAGAGATCGGTACGCGCTTTTTGGTGCCTCTGCAGAAATCGAATGACGAGCAGGATTTCGGCATGGCCGTGACACTCAGCGAGTTTTCGATGTCTGACGCGATCTGGAGCTTGTTTGACCCAACCTCTCAGCTGCCCCGAAACCCGGCGACACTTGTTGTTGATCTGAGTGGCAAGGCAAAGGTACTGTTTGACTTCCTGGACCCAGCGCAGGCCGAAGTGCTTGAACAAGCTGATACCATACCGGGGGAACTGAACGCTCTGACCGTCAACAAGCTTGAGCTTGACGCCGTTGGCGCCCGTCTCACCGGTGCCGGTGACTTCGTCTTCGACAACACCGATCTGACCACGTTCGACGGCATGCCGCGCCCTGAAGGCGCGGTTGACTTGACGCTGGTCGGTGGCAACGGGTTGCTCGACAAGCTGGTGGGCATGGGCCTGCTGCCCGAAGATCAAGCCATGGGTGCCCGCATGATGATGGGCCTGTTTGCCGTTCCCGGCGAAGGCGAAGACACCCTCAACTCGAAAATCGAAGTCAATGGCGAAGGCCACGTGCTGGCCAACGGTCAGCGCATCCGCTGACGCAAACATGCGGGGCGGCGCCTGTCGCCGCCCTTGCACCTTACACCCTGCACCGCTACCTCAGGCCCAAGATTGCGGAGCAGATGAATGACCCCAACCGACCTTTCGACCCTTAGCCAACGCTTACTGGACGCAGCCAAGGCCGCTGGCGCGGACGCGGCAGACGCTATTGCCGTTCAGGGGACGTCCCTGTCTGTGGATGTTCGCGGCGGTGCATTGGAACAGGCTGAGCGATCCGAATCCATCGACATAGGCTTGCGCGTATTTGTTGGTCAGAAACAGGCCAACGTTTCGGCATCGGATACCAGTGATCGCACGATTGAAGAGATGGCAATGCGTGCTGTTGCCATGGCTGGCGAAGCACCCGAAGACCCCTTTGCCGGGCTCGCAGACCCGTGCCAGTTGGCAACGGATTGGGACATTGAAGCGCTCGAACTGAACGACACCTCGCCGGAACCCGCGGCTGAAGATTTGCAATCCGATGCGCTTGCAGCCGAAGCAGCCGCAATGGCCGTCAAGAACATCAGCCAAGTTGAACAAGCTTCGGCGGGGTATGGGGCACGCAACATCTGGTTGGCGGCCAGCAACGGATTTTCCGGCGGCTACCGTCGGACCGATCGCGCCCTGAGTTGTGTCGCGATTACCGGAAGCGGCACCGAGATGGAGCGGGACTACAGCGGCGACAGCCGTATCTTTCAATCCGACCTGCGCAGCGCAGAGGATATCGGCACCGAAGCTGGCACGCGAACCATAGATCGCATTGGTGCTCGGAAACCTCCAACGGGAACGTACCCGGTCCTGTTCGACGAACGGATCTCATCGTCATTGATTGGTCACCTTTTGGCGGCTGCAAACGGCTCAAGCATTGCGCGCGGCTCGTCCTGGCTGCGGGACAAGCTGGGCCAATCTGTTCTGCCAGATGGCCTCAACCTGATTGAGGACCCCCATCGCCCACGTACCGCAGGTACACGCCCCTTCGACGCCGAAGGGTTGCCCACACAACCACGGACAATCGTGGAAAACGGAGTATTGACGGGCTGGACGCTTGACCTGTCGACGGCGCGCAAGCTGGAAATGGCGCCCACAGGCAATGCAGCACGCGGTACATCCGCCCCGCCCAGCCCTTCGAACTGGAACGTAACATTGGATGCCGGAACAGCCACCCGCGGCGAGCTGATCCGCGATATGGGCACCGGCCTGCTTGTCACGTCAATGATCGGCTCGACCATAAACCCGAACACCGGTGACTACTCTCGCGGCGCGGCAGGTATGTGGATCGAGAACGGCGAGATCGCCTACCCCGTCAATGAATGCACCATTGCGGGCAACCTGATCGACATGCTGCGTCACATCACACCAGCCAACGATGCACGTTCATATCTGAGCCGCGTGGTCCCGTCCCTGTTGATCCCGAGCATGACCCTTGCCGGCAGCTGATCTGCCTCTTTTGATCGATGCCGCCCGCGTCGCGGGAAGAGTTGCGACCAGCTTTGTCGGTCCATCCGCGGCCCGGTGGGACAAACCCGGCGATGCGGGCCCCGTGACAGAAGCCGACTTGGCCGTGAACGATGCGCTTGCCTCAACCCTGCGCCTCGCGCGCCCGGACTACGGCTGGCTGTCTGAGGAAACCGAAGATAGCGACGCTCGCCTTTCGGCTGATACGGTTTTCATCATCGACCCAATCGACGGAACGCGCAGCTTTGTCGAGGGTGGACGGACCTGGGCCATTTCAATTGCTATCGCACACAAAGGACAGATCAGTGCTGCCGTCATCTATCTGCCGCGCCGCAACAAACTCTATGCCGCTGGTCTTGGTTTGGGGGCCACGTTGAATGGCACCTCGCTGACAGCAACGCAAGTCCGCATGGCGCCTAGTAGCACCGTTTTGGCGGCGCGACCCACGTTCCATGACGAGCATTGGCGCGATGGCGCCCCACCAATTGATCGGCATTATCGTCCATCGCTCGCGTATCGTCTATCGCTTGTCGGCCAGGGCCGGTTCGACGGAATGCTCACGCTGAGGCCCAGTTGGGAATGGGACATCGCGGCTGGTGCACTGATCGTGACAGAGGCCGGTGGCAGGATCACGGACCGCACAGGCGCGCCGCTGCGCTTCAACAACGCCCATCCGGCTTTGAATGGTGTTGTCGCGGCCGGACCACATCTTCACGGCGCATTGGTTGGTCGGTTGGGACCTGTCGGTTCGTCCTGATTACCTTGACCCCCCGACCCATATGCGCAAACTGCGCGCGGCAAGCCCAGCCCATAGTTAAAGGAAATTGCAATGACACAGCGCCTGCACCTCGTCTTTGGTGGCGAACTGGTGGACCCGTCCCGGAACGTGTTCAAGGACGTTGACGACTTGCATATTGTCGGGATTTTCCCGAACTACCAGGCCGCTTACGACGCTTGGAAATCCGAAGCGCAACGTACCGTCGATAACGCGCACATGCGTTACTACATTGCGCATCTTCATCGCCTGCGCGACGAAGAGAACGCCGCAACCGCAACCGAAGAACTCGGCTGATAATCACGTGCGAGGATCGCTTGGGCTGTCGGCCTATCGCACAGTGTCAGGGCGGCGCGCGCCGCCCCCATTTGCGCCCACCCGGGACAGGCCATCCGGAGAATTGGTTTGGATACATGCGGCCGAACCCGGCAACAACCGTGCACTCAATGATCTGGCCCATCGGCTGGTTACAATGAGACCAGAATGCAATGTGCTGTTGACGGCGGCACATGACGAGTTTGGCGACCGCGGCTCTGACTGCATCTGGCAGGAAGCAATGCCGTCGGATCACCCAGTTGTTACCGACGCCTTCATCGCCCACTGGACACCCGATGTTCTGATCTGGGCCTGGGGTGATCTCTTGCCAAACCTCATCCTGTCGGCTGCCGAAAAAGGCACTCACATGATGCTGGTCGACGCAGCCCAGGATGGATTTGAAAGCAGGCGAGATCGCTGGTTGCCGGAAGTGCCGCGCGCCCTTCTGGCACAGTTTGACCATGTCACCGCGCGCGATAAAGATGCACATCTCCGCCTCGCACAGATGGGTCGCCCCGTCTCTGCCATGGAATTGGCCGAGCCCCTACACCCTTTTGGCAAGATGATGCCCGCCGTCGAAACCGATTTGGCCGATCTGGGGGATGCGCTCGGCGGGCGGCCAACATGGTTGTCGGCGCGCACCTCGCCATCGGAATGTCCAAGCGTATTGGCGGCACACAAAACAGCGCTCAAAGCATCGCACCGGTTGCTATTGATCCTGCATCTCTCTGATCCAGCGCAAGCGCAAGAAGCCGAAAAACATGCAAGTGATCAGGGGCTACGCGTTTCTAATTGGGCGGACGGTGCCTTTCCGGACGAAAACTCACAGATTTTGATCGCTGACGAAGATGCGGAGCTTGGGTTGTGGCTGCGCGTAGCGACTGTAACGTTCCTGGGTGGGTCCATGAGATCCGGTTCAGACGTATGTGATCCCTATTCAGTTGCAGCGCATGGGACGGCTATCATTTACGGGCCCCATGTCGGACCCCATGTCGATGCTTTCACGCGATTGATGAATGCCGGAGCCGCACGGATCGTGAATGATACGACATCGCTCGGTCGGGCTGTGGGTCAGATGATCACACCGGATCATGCCGCACATATGGCCATGGCCGGTTGGGACGTGGTGACACGCGGCGCTGACAGTCTCGACCGGATCATCTCGCTGACGCAAACCCGCCTTGATGCACGACACAAGGGAAAGCCCTGATGCGGGCACCAAGTTTCTGGTCCAAACCGCAACCTGACTGGAAGGCGCGGCTACTGAAACCACTGGGTGCACTCTATGCACGTGCCACAGCACGCCGGCTTGCCCGGGGAGCGCCGGAAAAGATGTCAGTTCCTGTCATTTGCGTTGGCAACATAAACGCAGGCGGCACCGGCAAAACACCCACAGTAATGGCAATTGCCGAACGGCTCAGGAACGCGTTTCACGACCCTCATATCGTCAGTCGCGGCTATGGCGGCAAAGAATTCGGACCTGTTGAGATAAACCCGACCCAACACAAGGCCGAACACGTGGGCGACGAACCCCTGCTCCTGAGCGCATTTGCCCGGACCTGGGTTGCCCGCGACCGCGCTGCCGGTGCACGGGCTGCCATCGCAGCCGGGGCGACAGCGATCATCCTGGATGACGGTTTCCAGAACCCGGCACTGCATCAGGACCTGTCCATCATAGTCGTTGATGCCGAGACCGGCTTCGGGAACGGCCTGTGCCTGCCGGCAGGGCCATTGCGCGAACCGATAGAAACCGGATTGGCGCGCGCGGACATGGTTTTGTCGATCGGCCCGAAAGACGCGCAACGCCAGTTTGACACCAGCCTCCTGCCGCAAACACTGCCACATATCCGCGCTGATCTTCAGCCGCTGCAAACCGGGATGGACTGGACGAATACGCCCATGGTTGCCTTTGCCGGGATCGGACGACCGGGCAAGTTTTTCAATACGCTGCGCGGCCTGGGTGCAAACGTTGTCCGCACTGAATCACTCGGCGACCACCAGAAACTCAGCACAGCGTTCCTGACCCGCCTGGAGCGCGAGGCACGCAGCATGGGCGCTCAATTGGTCACAACGGAAAAAGACGCAGCACGTCTGCCTCCCGCTTTCCGATCAAGGGTAATCACATTGCCTGTCCGCCTTGTGTTTGAAAATCCAGAACAGCTGGACGCAGCGCTCAACGCTCTGCCGAACCCAGCGACTTCTGACTAAAAAACACCACCGCCGGAGGCACAAACCCAGCCGCAGGATGCGGGTGGAAAACATCGTGTCGCGCGCCAGCGCGCCCTCTCGACAGATACTCAGGGCGCAGCGCCCGACCATCAGGCCGGGCACTGCAAATCGTGTCAGCTGCCCGCCGCCTCGTCGATCAGGCGGGACATCTCGTTGTAGGCCATGTTGTTATACTTGGTCCCGTTGATGACAAAGCTCGGGGTCGAGTTGATGCCATCCTCTGCCGCATTCTGTTGATACCAAGCGACGAGCGTGCGGAGGTTGTCGGCATCTGTCAGGCACGCCTCAATCGTGTCGCCGGACAGGCCGGCCAAGCGGCCGATCTTACGCAGCTCGTCTGCGATCTGCGCCGGGTCTCCACCACCGGCGCGGGCCCATTCGGACTGACCGGAATACAACAGATCCGTGACGCCAAAGAAGCTCGCCGGCGTGCCCGCACAGCGCGCGATGGCCGAGGCCCAGAGACCGAAACGGTCAAAATAAACTTCGCGGTAGATGAAGTTGACCTTTCCGGTATCGATGTAGTCTGACTTGAGCTGCTTGTACGCACCGGTGTGGAACGTCGCGCAATGTGGGCAGGTGTAGCTCGCATATTCGATCACGGTGACAGGCGCATCCGGATTACCCAATTGCATCTCGACCACCGACGACGTGTCGATATCGCTTGAGGCTTCCTGCGCATTGGCCGCACCAAGCAAACGTTCGGCCTGTGCCTGTTCCTGCGCGCTCGGCCCGCTGGATTGCATCGAACTATACAGGAAATACCCCCCAACGCCGACAACAACGGCGAGGATAGCAACGATACGATTCATGTGCGTGTTCCTTGTTTTTCTTTTGTCAGGATATGTGCGCCCAGCCGTTCGAGGGCTGCACGCAGTGTTTCATCTTCGACAGGGGCGACAACATGGGCTGCGGCCTTTGTCATTTCCGGTGCAGGCTCTGCCGGCGTCGTGTCCTTGGGTCGATGCTCAAAGGCGACCTGCCCATCAGCGAAACCGGTGGCCGCCGTTTGTGTGATACGAATGCGCGCGATGGCATTGTAGCCGTAGACCGCGTTCACCCGTTCGCGCAGTTGGTCCTTCTGCATCTCAAGCATGGGGGCCTGCGCGCCCGTGGTCAGCAGGGTCAACGTCGCCCCCATACCGCCACGGCCGTAACTTACCTCGACCGGACGGGCGATTGCGGCCACATCAGCCCCAGCCACTTCGGCCCAATCCGTAAGCAAACGGCTTTGAGCAAAGCCACGGCTTTCGCTGGCTTGCCGAATCCGTCCGGTCAGCAAAGATGCTGTCCGTTTGAACCCTTTTGTACTGGCACGCCGCATGGCCATAGCTATGTTCCCTGTCACTCACTCGTGATCATAGCGGATCAAGGCGTGATCACCAGCAATCTCAATAGGGGACCCATAACTCTTGCGTGACCTCAGCAATGAACTTCTGGATTGGTACGACGTGCATGCGCGCACGATGCCGTGGAGAACCGCCCCTGCGGACAAGAAAGCAGGCGTGCGCCCTGACCCCTATGCCGTTTGGATGTCTGAGATCATGCTGCAACAAACAACTGTTGCCGCCGTCACCGAGTATTTCAAACGGTTCATAACACGCTGGCCCACCGTATCCGATCTCGCCGCTGCAGAGGATGCAGAGGTCATGGGCGAATGGGCCGGGCTGGGCTACTACGCGCGCGCCCGCAACCTGTTGAAATGCGCCCGTGCCGTGGTCGCCGATCACGATGGTGCATTTCCTGCGGACCACGCCGCACTGCTCAAACTACCAGGCATAGGCCCTTATACAGCGGCCGCCATCGCCTCGATTGCGTTCGACATGCGGCACGTCGTTGTCGATGGAAACGTCGAGCGGGTCATGGCGCGCATGTTCGACGAACATATGCCACTGCCGGCATCCAAACCGATCCTGACTGAACACGCCGACAGATTGACGCCCCAAGACCGGCCCGGCAATCATGCACAGGCGGTCATGGATCTGGGAGCAACCATTTGCACCCCGAAGTCCCCGGCTTGCGGTATTTGCCCATGGCGGGATCCATGCCAGGCGCGCGCGGCGGGAACAGCGCCAGAACTGCCAAAGAAAACCCCGAAGAAAGCCAAGCCGATCCGGCACGGCACTGTATATCTTGCCCAGCGCAACGATGGCGCTTGGCTGGTTGAAACGCGCCCCGACAAAGGACTGCTCGGCGGGATGATGGGCTGGCCCGGATCGGATTGGGTGGATGCATCTGAACCGCGGCCACAAAACGCACCGCTTGAAACAGATTGGATCAAGCTGGACGGAGAGGTACGACACACCTTCACCCATTTCCACCTGATCCTCGACGTGATGGTCGCGACCGTCAGCAATGCCGAGCCCGAGCGCGGCTACTACTTGCCGCGCGAGCAGTTCCGGCCATCTGATCTTCCCACGGTAATGCGCAAGGCTTTCGATCTGGCGCAGAAGTGACAATTCGCATCGTGGCGTCACCCTTGGCAGAAGCGACCGACTGTCTCTAAGCTACGGCGCGCGCAACCAGAGGATCAACCGACATGACACTCCCGCCGGAAACCGTTGCCAAGGTGCAGAATGCCCTGCCCTTTGCCATGTCCTTCCTGCTGATCCCGCTGGCGATCATCAGCGCTGTCTACGGCGGTTGGACCGTGATCCTGTTGCCTGTGGTCACGTGGTACATGTTCTCCATCCTTGATCTGGCGGTGGGCCTGAACACCGACAACGCCGATCTCGAGGCAACCGAGGATGACCTGTTCTGGTACCGCATGATCACAACCGCATGGGTGCCCGCGCAATTTCTGATGCTGTTTGGCTTGATCGCCTATGTCGCACCAGCTGATCACCTCAACACGCTCGAAAAACTGGCGATCTTCTTTGGCGTGGGCGTCATCACCGGCACGGTCGGGATCAACTACAGCCACGAGCTGATGCACCAGAAAAACAAGCTCGAACGTTGGCTGGGCGATGCGCTTTTGGCCATGGTGCTCTATTCCCATTTCCGGTCCGAGCATTTGCTTGTGCATCATCGCTATGTCGCCACGCCGCGCGACCCCGTCACGGCCCGCATGAACGAAAGTTTCTACCGCTTTTATCCCCGCGTTCTGAAACAGTGCTTCCTGTCTGCGTGGAATGCGGAAAAGGCGATGCTGGCCCGCAAGGACCTACCCGCAACAGACAGTTCGAATCCCTTCTGGAAATACGCCTACTTGCAACTGGTGTGCTTCCTTCTGGCCTTTGCGCTTGGTGGTTGGGCGGGCGTGGGCCTGTTCATCCTGCAAGCGGGTGTCGCCATCTGGCAACTTGAGCTGGTCAACTACATCGAACACTACGGTCTGACCCGCAAACACCTGGGCGATGGCAAATATGAACACGTGCAGCCACGCCATTCCTGGAACGCCGCGCACAAGGCATCGAACTGGCTTCTGATCAACCTGCAGCGGCACTCGGACCACCACTACAAGCCCGACCGCCGCTTCCCGGTGCTGCAAAACTATACCGAAGCCGATGCGCCCCAGTTGCCCTACGGCTACCCCGTCATGACCATCGCCGCGATGATGCCCAAGGTTTGGAAACGGGTCATGAACCCGCGCGTTCAGAAGTGGCGGGATATGTACTATCCCGAAATCACGGACTGGACCGCCTACAACAAGGCCGCGAACCCGCTTCCGCGCTAGTCCATCACCCACACTGGCAGACGTTCGGCCACACCGCGTACCGACTGGTCAGGTGCGCGGCGGAAACCTTCTGATACGCCTGCGGCAGTCACGACAGCGTCGCTCACAATGGCCCGCACATTCAGCGCGCGTGTCATGGCTTCAAGCCGGTTGGCCACGTTTACTGTGTCACCCAGAACCGCGAACTCCAGCCGGTTTGCACCGATATCCCCCAGAACAACCGGTCCGTAGTGAAGGCCAAATCGGGCATCGATTTCAGGCAAGCCATCAGCACGGCGGTCAGCATTCAGCGCATCCATCCGGTCCGCCATCGACGTCACACAAGCAACGGCGCGGACCGCATCGTCCGACAGAGGCAACGGCGTGCCAAACGTCGCCATCAACCCATCCCCAAGGTACTTGTCGAGGGTTCCACCATGGGCAAACACCTCGCTCTCCATCCTGGCGTGAAAGGCGCGCAAGGTCTCGATCACGTCTTGGGCCGGTCGCTTGTCCGCATAGGCGGTGAAGCCCGCGATATCGACAAACAAGACCGCCGCATCATGGCTGCGAATCTGGCCCAACGGTTCGTCCTTGGTCGACAACTCATCTACCATTGTGGGGGAAAAATAGCGCGCCAGGTTGGTCCGCTCGCGCGCCATTTCCGCACTGTCCAGGACCAGCATCTGATACCGGCGCACGGCTACGGCCAGGATCAATGCCACAACCAGAAACACAACGACCTGCTGAAACCGCAAATCCCAATTCACATTGTTCGGATCAAAAGCTCGGGCCAGATCCGGGTGGTTCGGAAACATCGCATTGGCCGCATCGGTCAGTTCCGGAAAGGTCCTGCCAAACCACCAGACACAGAGCGTACCGGTCAGCCACATCGCCATTGTCCAGTTCCCGATGGCAATGATCGTGCGCCAAGAATAGGTCAGCACACCGGCGGCAAGGATAATAAAAAAGTATTGAAAAACCTCGAAATTGTAGATCAACGCCGTCGGCATCGGATCGTCCTGCAATGGGTTGGGCACAAGCACCGCCAGGGTCATCAACAAAAGGTCGGCAAACAACAGGGCCAATTCCGCCCGCGACTGCCCCACCCGACCAACACGCCGCTGTGCCAGTCCCACCAGTACAAGGCAGAACAACAGGAAAAGATACCAAACCACATCCCAGTTCGGGTTCAGAAACACCAGCATGACGGCGGTGACAGACAGCGCCCCGACCCGTGCTTTTACCGCCAGATCCATCCCTTCACGCTTGTTGCGGGCGAGCGCTTCTTGCGCGTGCCGATGTGCGGGAATTTCGTCTTCACGATCCGTGCGCTGCGACACCGGCAACGCGCTGCTTGCATCCACCATGATCTCTGCCTTCTTGGCCTCTGCGCCTAATGTAAACCGTATTAACAAAAAAGCCCCGCCAAAAAAGGCGGGGCATAGGTGCAGTGCCCTATTGGGCCTTCAGTGAGGCCGCAGGCACCTGGCGGTGTTTCGTGAATTAGTCGTGCATCTCCGACCGAATCTGCTGGCGCAACACGTCGATGGGCACAACTTTGCCCTCGCGTTTGAAGCACCAATAGGTCCAGCCATTGCAGCTTGGCGCGCCCTCAAGATGGGCACCGACTTGGTGGATCGACCCCTTGATATCATCGCCGATCAACGTGCCATCTGCACGGACTTTGGCTTTGTGGCGCTTGTTCATGGAATACAGCTCTTCGCCCGGACGCAGCATGCCGCGCTCGACCAATTGGCCGAAGGGAACGCGCGGCTCGGCACGTTTGGAGGCGGATACAGACAGGGCTTCCTTGTCGAACTTGCGCACCGACGCGATGCGCTTCTCAGCCACTTTGCGATAGGCGGCTTCACGCTCAATCCCGATGTACTCACGGCCCAACATCTTGGCAACGGCACCCGTTGTGCCAGTGCCGAAGAAGGGATCAAGAACCACATCACCCGGGTTCGTCGACCCAACCAAAACGCGATGCAACAGGCTTTCCGGTTTCTGTGTTGGGTGTGCCTTGTCGCCAGCCTCATCCTTCAGGCGCTCGTGGCCAGTGCAAATCGGCAGAACCCAATCACTGCGCATTTGGATGCCTTCATTGAGGGCCTTCAGCGCCTCATAGTTGAAGGTGTATTTGCTGTTCTCGTCCTTGCCCGCCCAGATCATCGTCTCATGGGCATTGGTAAAGCGTTTGCCGCGGAAGTTCGGCATCGGGTTGGACTTGCGCCACACCACATCATTCAGAATCCAGAACCCTTCGTTTTGCAGAGAAGCGCCAACACGGAAGATGTTGTGATAGCTGCCAATGACCCAAATCGCGCCATTGGGCTTCAACAGACGGCGCGCGGCTTTCAACCAGGCGGTCGTGAATTCATCATAGGCACGGAACGAGTTGAACTGATCCCAATGATCATCAACCGCATCGACTTTCGAATTGTCAGGGCGGTGCAACTCGCCCTTGAGCTGCAGATTATAGGGCGGATCGGCAAAAATCAGATCAACAGAGCCCGCAGGCAGGCTGTTCATCACGTCAATGCAGTCACCCGCAATAATCTGGTTCAAGGGAAGCGCGTCGGCGCCCTTTACATGTTTCGTCATCGTCTGCCTCTGTCCCGGCGCTTTGTGCGCTCATTGGTTGCAGCCAATGTGAGTCATACCCGATTCGTCGTCAAATTCTTTTTTGAATCAGCGGCTTACGATTTTTTCTTGATACAAGATATTGTGGACGGGTTTGAAGGTACGTCTATGGTGTGGGGTCACCCCAAGATTTTCCAACGCCACCCTGTGGCTTTTTGACGGATATCCCATGTTCGTTTCCCAGCCATAGCCGGGATGCTGTTGCGCCAAATCCACCATGATCCGGTCGCGACATATTTTCGCCACAATTGACGCCGCCGCGATGCTAAGCGATCGGGCGTCCCCGCGCACCACAGGGGTCGCGGGGACGGTCAATCCACCCGGCAACATGGTGCCGTCAATCAACAGGTGATCCGGAGACGTGCGCAACCCGGCAACGGCCCGTTCCATCGCCAGATGCGATGCGCGCAGGATGTTCAGTTCCTCGATCTCCGACACGGAAGCATGTGCCACCGAAACGTCTGCTGTCTGTAGAATGGCATCCCACACGGCCTCACGTTTGCGCGCAGTCAACTTCTTGGAATCGTCCAATCCGTCGGGAATGGCATCGGGGTCCAAAACCACGGCCGCCGCTGTCACGGGTCCAGCCAATGGCCCACGCCCAACCTCATCCACGCCAGCAACACGCCCACCAATCCGTGCTTCCATTTCAAAGTCTGGCACAGTTCCACCTGCTTCTTCTGACCACAGCCACCACCGAAGGCACAAAACGCACTTTCTGGAAGAAAGTGCAAACATCGCTTGTCGCCACAGGCGACCCAATAAAAAAGGGCGGTGCCCGAACACCGCCCTTTGCAAGGTGGACCATGGGGGCATGGTCCATCTGCCCGCTCTTACCGACGGGCCAACTGATATCCATGACGGTTCAGGCACCGCGCCGCGTACCCCCGGCGCCAGCCGCGGTCTGTATAGACTTCGCGGTGACATACGGTCGGCAGGCTGCGCACAAACTTGTAGTGGTTGTTCAGACAACGCTGGCCAAAGAGGCGGCGGTGTCCGCGATCAGTATGGAAGCTGCGCAGGCATTTCTGCGGCAGCAGCTTGCGGTCCACGCGCTTGGGCAAAGGCTTGGGATGCACGGGCGTATGAACAGTGTGACGGCGTTTCTTGTCTTTCTTCTTTTCGTGAATGACGGCGCCCACGATGGCCAGCCCCAACAAGGCGGCAAGTGCTGCCCCCACCTCATCGTCGCCCGCCCTTGCAGGGGCGGCGGTGAATCCTGTGATAGCAACGGCAGCAGCGGCAATGGTCGCGATAAACTGGCGGTGAATACGAAGTGTCATGGGGCGTCCTTTCCAAAGTGACTTGACTGAGCAGACCAAGCAGCATCTGCGCTGGACCAAACTTGGGGCCACCCCCGACAGACAGGCAATAACGCCCCCTTGCTATCGAATATCAGGCATCTCAGCCCTCTGATGTTATTGAATATCTGCAAAAGTCAGCGCAGGTTGGGGCCATGAAAAAGATCGCCATATCCATCGCCCTGTCGCTGGCACTGGCTGGGACCGCGCAGGCCCAGTGCTTTGCCGACTACAAGGCCAAACAGGACAACCCGCTACGCCTGCACTATGGTGTCGCGCAGGTCTCAGGTGCGTGCAGCGCCGGGAATGCCACGCAACAACTCAGATCACGACTGGCGGCACAAGGCTGGACATTGCTGCAGGTCCAATCTGTATTCGGCCCCGAAGGTCTCGATCAAAGGAAAGCAAGTGCAGGACAATACTACCTCCGCTTCTGACATGCGGCGCACGGGCAGCCGGCTCGTGACCCTTGGCATCGCGGGCATCCTCCTTCTTCTGGTTCTGGCCGCTGCCCTTCTCTTTTTTACTCTGCCGGATGCAGGTGCCTTTGACGCCCGCGTCGAGCGGATGTTCATCGAAAATGCCGACCTCACCAGCCAGGCGGAAATCAAACTTCTGGAGATCCTTGCCCAGTCCGGAACCTCCTTTGCCGATACGTTGGCCAGCTACCGGCTGGTAATCTTCGTCCTTCTGGTCTTTGCCACCGGTATGATGATCGCTGCACTGGTCTTCCTGCTGCTGCTCGTCGGCTTCAACCGCCGCATGGCGCAAATTGAACGCGCAGGCATTCAGGTAAACTCGCTCCTGATCAGCCGCGAGGAAAACACGGTTTATCTCAACAACCTCGGCTTCAAACTGACGGATGCCGCCATGGAAACCATGTCGGTTCTGGCTGAAGCGCGCATGGACGATGACGTCCTCTCGGGTTCGGAAATCGAAGGGGTCATTTCAGGTCGCAGCGCCGCCGATTGCGAAGAAGCTGCAGGCGCCACCCGCATCAAACGCCTGCGGGACACCCTCGGCAACCAGATCGTAAGCGAACTTCTGGTCAAGAACATCGCAAGACGCGGCTATATGCTGGCGGTGGAAAAAGACGTGATTAAAGTTCTCTGATCTTCATCTTGCCAGAAAAACTCCCGTCGGAGGCAAACCCCATCTGCCGGATGGCAGATGTATAAAATCGCGCGGCGCGCATGCGCCTCATTTCACCAGTAGCCATGAGTGCAACACCGGGTCTAGGGTGCGCCAAACGAAGGAGACCACCCATGCCCGCCCCCATCAATCCGTTCAAGGCCGCGATCAAGAATGGTGATACCGTCATTGGCTGCTGGCTCAGCCTCGGCGACCCTCTTGCCACGGAAATCGCAGGCACGGCAGGGTTCGACTGGCTGCTGATCGACGGCGAACACACGCCATACGATATCTCGAAAATGCGCATGCAACTCATGGCTTTGGAAGCCTCAGACAGCCACGCCGCTGTGCGCGTGCCCGTAGGCGAGACATGGATCATCAAACAGGTGCTGGATGCAGGCGCACAAACCGTACTGGTTCCGATGGTAGAAACAGCGGAACAGGCTCGGCAACTCGTCCATGATGTTCGCTACCCGCCCGCAGGTGGGCGTGGCGTCGGCTACTCCGGAGCCCGGTGCAGCCGGTTCGGCGCAATCGCCGATTACGGCCCTACAGCGGACGAACAGGTGTGCCTGCTGATCCAGGTCGAAAACCGCGCAGGTATCGCAAACCTGGACGATATCCTCGCGGTAGACGGTATCGACGGCGTGTTTATCGGTCCCGCAGATCTTTCAGCAGACATGGGCCACATGGGCCAGCTCACTCACCCTGACGTGCAGGCCACGATCAAAGATGCCATCGTCCGGATTGAAGCGGCTGGCAAAGCACCCGGCATCCTCGCCACAACGCCAGACTTCACACAAGACGCACTTGACTGGGGCGCGCGGTTCGTGGCCACGGGTCTCGACCTTCTGATCCTTGCCAAAAGCCTGCGTGAGTTAGCGCAACGCTGGAAGGGCTAGGGCGTGGCCTTCAGCCCGACCGACGCCTGCGTGTAGCCACCTGCCGCACCATCGATGAAGTGCACATGCGTGTCATCTATGATGGAGGGCACAATACAGGTCATCATCGCCTCGTCCTGCGTGTGCATCCCGTAACGCGCCACACCATCCGCGCGCGCCTCGTCCAAGATGGCACGCAAGCGCGACACCGTACCCGCATCGCAATCAATGGTCATCTTCAAGCCATCATCGAATTTTCGAAAATCCGCGTTCCCGCCAACCGTCTTGCGATAATGCGTCGGATCGAACCCGCCCAGCTTGATCCCGGTCTTGATCAACACCCACGCGATAAACGTTTCAAACAGCACCTTGCGACGCGCGGCCTTAACACCTTTACCACCATGGCTCGCATGGGCTTCGAGCGTCGCGCCGACCGGCGGCCAATCGGTCCCCGGCCCCTCGGGCGGCGAAGGATGACCGCCACGATCCAGATGCGCCACCTCGGCCAGAACTGCTTCGACCACCGCACCAAAACGCGTGGCATCGACACCTTCCACGGGGGACAAAAGCAAGGACAGGATCGTCCCGTTGCGTGCCTTCATGTGGCTCCAACGACAACTGAGGCCCGTCAGATCGGGCTGTGTCCCCGCGGGGACCGGAGGCACGGTGTCGGCGCCCGCCTTCATCTCGGCCTCAGCCCAGCTCACTCCTCCACCGGCGAACATAGCGTAGTCGACGCCATCTGATACAGCATAGCGCGCCACGGCGACCTCTGGCCCTGCCGCCCGAATGTCGGCCACGGAATACAGCCCCACCCGCAGTCCCATATCAAATTCGGTACGCGCCCAGTTTTGAACCGCGGCCAGTGCCCGCCCCGCCTCTTCCGCGAATTCCGGCGGGTGTGCAAAGGCCGCTCCGTCCCCGCCAAAAACAAAGGGAAAAGCCCGGCCACCAGCCGCATTCATCTGGGCCGAGATCACTGCCGCCCCAATCATGTTCACCGTCTTGTACTTGCCCGCAGACACCGCATCGGTGGACCCCACGATGTCAGAAACACCAACCACCCAATCATCAGGCAAAGGCGTGTAGTGGCTCAAGTCAGCCACATCCCCAAAGACCGTCAACCGCGGCAGATCGTCATAAAACATCATGTACCTCTTCCACCCAACCCTATCACGGGCCGGTCACCACACAATGCGCCTTGCACCTCCCCACGCCCCATGTCACGCAAGCGTCAGGAGTGAGGACCCCATGCAAACCGGATTGATTCTGCTGGCACTGGCTTATGTGCTGAGCCAGTTCTTTCGCGCCTTCCTGGCTGTTCTGACCGGCCCGCTCGAGGCAGAGATCGGAGTAACTCCCGATGTGCTGGCGACCTCGTCCGGCTACTGGTTTCTTGCCTTTGCGCTAATGCAACTGCCCGTGGGCAAGGCACTCGACACGCTTGGTCCCCGCCGAACCGGCGGTTGGCTGTTTCTGATCGGTGGCGCGGGCGGTGCGGCCCTTTTCGCAGTGGCTCAAGGCCCCATCTACATCCATGCCGCCATGGCCCTGATCGGTGTTGGCTGTTCACCGGTCCTGATGGCCAGTTTCTACATCTTTGCGCGCGAGTTTGACCCGGCCCGCTTCGCCACATTGGCGGCGCTGATGATCGGCATCGGCACCATCGGCAACCTGATCTCAAGCTACCCCATGGCCTTTGCGGTCGATACGATGGGCTGGCGTCTCAGCATGTGGGCACTGGCCGCCATCACGGCTGTTGTCGCCATAGGCGTCTTGCTGTCTGTCCATGACCCAGCAAAGGTCGAAACCGCTGGCAACGGATCTCTCTTTGACCTGCTGCGCATGCCGGTTTTGTGGTTCATCATCCCTATCATGTTCGTGAACTACGCGCCCGTCGCCGCTGTCAGAGGGCTATGGATTGGGCCGTACCTGCGCGATGTCTTTGACCAGACGACGGCACAGATTGGGATTGCGACACTGGTGATGAGTCTCGCCATGATCCTCGGCACGATCGCCTACGGCCCGCTCGACCGAATCTTTGGCACCCGCAAATGGGTGGTCTTTGCCGGAAACGCGCTGACGGTCGCGATGCTGGCCCTCGTGATCCTCTGGATCGACGCAGGCCCATGGACCTCGATCATCCTGTTTGCTGCCATCGGTGCGCTTGGCGCATCCTTTCCTGTCATCATTGCCCACGCGCGCAGCTTCTTTCCCCCGCATCTCACCGGGCGCGGGGTCACGCTAATGAACCTCTTTGGAATCGGGGGCGTGGGCGTGATGCAAACCATTTCGGGCCGCATCCACACCGCCACCGCCGGAGGCGACCCAACCGCCCCCTACATCGCGATCTTCAGCTTTTTTGCCATCGCCCTCACGATAGGTGTGGCGATCTATGCACTAAGCCGTGACTCCACCGACTGACGCTCTTTCCACCACCAGACAATGGGTGTAAGGGCCACGCACCTACCCGAAAGGAGTCAATTATGGGGTATCGTGTCGTCGTCGCGGGCGCCACCGGTAACGTGGGCCGCGAAATGCTGAACATCCTGGCCGAGCGCCAGTTTCCCGTGGACGAGCTGGCCGCATTGGCAAGCCGCCGTTCGCTGGGCACGGAAGTGTCGTTTGGCGAGCAGACATTGACGACGAAAGACCTCGATACATTCGATTTCACGGGTTGGGACATCGCGCTCTTTGCCATTGGATCGGACGCGACCAAGAAATACGCACCCATTGCGGCCAAGGCTGGTTGTGTGGTCATCGATAACTCGTCGCTTTACCGCTACGATCCCGATGTGCCGCTGATCGTGCCCGAAGTGAACGCCGACGCGATTGAGGGCTATGCGAAGAAGAACATCATCGCCAACCCGAACTGCTCGACCGCGCAAATGGTCGTGGCTCTGAAGCCGCTGCACGACCGGGCCAAAATCAAGCGGGTGGTGGTCTCGACCTACCAATCGGTGTCTGGCGCGGGCAAGGAAGGGATGGACGAGCTGTGGGACCAGACCAAGGCGGTCTACAACCCGACAACGGACATCGAGGTGAAGAAGTTCCAGAAGCAGATCGCGTTCAACGTGATCCCGCATATCGACAGCTTCATGGACGATGGCTCGACCAAGGAAGAATGGAAGATGGTCGCGGAGACGAAGAAAATCGTCGATCCGTCCATCAAGGTCACGGCCACCTGCGTGCGTGTGCCTGTGTTTGTGGGCCACTCCGAAGCGGTGAATATCGAAACCGAAGACTTCCTGGATGAGGACGAAGCCCGCGACATCCTGCGCGAAGCACCAGGTATCATGGTGATCGATAAGCGCGAGGACGGCGGCTACGTCACGCCAATCGAATGTGTGGGCGACTTTGCCACGTTCATCAGCCGCATCCGGCAGGACAGTACAATCGACAACGGCCTGAACTTCTGGTGCGTGTCGGACAACCTGCGCAAAGGCGCCGCCTTAAACGCGGTGCAGATTGCCGAGGTGCTGGGCCAGCGGATACTGAAAAAAGGCTAATGCCAAAACGCATTTCGCGGGGAATATGGGGCCAATCGGCCCCTTTTCTTTTGCCCGCCCCGATGCAGAGTAGGGGTATCAA
>NZ_JBYNDP010000230.1:0-2910 GCF_059783535.1 Tateyamaria sp.
CTCAAACGCAGCTTCCGCGATCCACGGCTCCGGCAACTCTTTGGCCGTTACGCGACCTATGTGGGCGGCAGCCCCACCCACGCTCCCGCAATCCTGTCTCTGATCTGGCAGGCGGAAGCGAACGGGGTCTGGGTGGTCAAGGGCGGGATGCACAAGCTGACACAGGCACTCTTGCATGTGCTGGACGCAACTGGCGTCGATACAGTCCTGAACGCCCATGTCGACCGGGTCGACATTCAAAATGGACGGGCCACAGCCATCCGCTTGCAGGATGGAACACGCTTGCCCTGCGACGTGCTGGTGCATGCAGGCGACCCCCGCGCATTGGCAACGGGCACGCTTGGGCCCGACACAGCGCACATCGCCCCGCAAACGGCCAAGGCCAAACGCAGCTTCTCCGCCCGCGTCCTCAGCTTCGCCGCCACGCCCCACGGCCCGGACCTCGCCCACCACAACGTCTTCTTCGCTGCCGACGCGACCAGCGAATTCCGCGACCTCATGGCAGGGCGCGTGCCCGCACACCCCAGCTTCTACATCTGCGCCCTCGACCGCGGCCAGGACGGCGACCCACCCCAGCTTGAGCGGTTCGAGATCATCACAAATGCGCCCGCAACGGGCGACAGTAACGCGCCCGGCACAGCGGGCGACACCTCGGAGGACCTCTCCCCATGGCTTCATCAGATCACGCACCAGATGGCGCAGCACGGGATCAGCTTCAGCCCGACCCCGGATACGACAACGATAACGACGCCCCGAGCGTTCGGGCAGATGTTCCCAGCAAGTCTCGGCGCGCTCTACGGCCAGACACCGCACGGGCTGACAGCGGCGCTCCAGCGCCCCACAGCCCGGACGCAGATCCCGAACCTCTATCTCGCGGGCGGGGGGACGCACCCGGGGGCGGGTGTGCCCATGGCCACCCTCTCCGCCCGGCACGCGGTCGAGGCGATCTTGAGCGACCAAATTTCAACGTCGAGGTCGGCCCCAACGGCTACGCGTGGTGGTATGTCGACGGCCTGAGCGATTGCGGCACCCGCGCGGTGTCGGTCATCGGCTTCATCGGCTCGGTCTTCTCGCCCTGGTATCGCTGGTCCGGCCGCAAGAACCCACAGAACCACGTCTGCATCAACGTCGCCACCTATGGCAAAGGCGGGCGGTTCACCATGACAGACCGAGGCACCTCCGCACTCCGACAAACGGCCTCACGGTTCGAAGTTGGCCCCTCGATGATGCGATGGGAAGACGACACGCTGATCATCGACATCGACGAAATCTCGTCCCCGCCCCTGATCTCGCGGATCAAGGGGCAAATCCGCGTCATCCCCTCCGCCCTCACAAACGTCGAACTCGCCCTCACGGACGACAACAGCCACATTTGGCGCCCCTTCGCCCCACGCAGCCGGATCGAAGTCGACATTGACCGCCCCGGCTGGCAGTGGTCGGGCGAAGGCTATTTCGACGCCAATTTCGGCAACCGCGCCCTTGAGGAAGATTTCAGCTACTGGACATGGGGCCGCTACCCGACCGGGGACGGCGCCACCTGCTTTTACGACGCCACGCGGCTCGACGGCTCAGAACTCGCCGCCGCCTTCCACTTCGGTGAAGATGGCCAAGCGTCCGAAATCCCCCTGCCCCCCAAAGCGCCCATGCGCCGCTCGCTCTGGGCGGTCAAACGGGAAACACGCGGGGACGCGGGCGCACAGGCACGGCAAGTCCAAAACATGCTGGACGCGCCGTTCTACTCCCGTTCAGCAGTGGAGACGACACTCAACGGAGAACGCACCAAAGGCGTGCATGAGGCGCTCGACCTCACCCGCTTCCGCTCACCCCTGATCAAGCCGATGCTCGCCGTCCGCGTGCCCAGACGCAGCAAATGGACCTTCTCCTGACCCGTCCGTAGCACCCCCGTCATCGACCGGGGCATTGTTCCTCTTCCACCAATCACGCATGGCATAGAAAACATCCTCCATGTCTTTTGCGAGAGGCGTCGCGCTGTATTCAACTCGCGGCGGAACCTCGGGATAGACTTTCCGTGTGATCAGCCGGTCGCTTTCAAGCGCCCTCAACTGGTTGGTCAGCATAGTCTGGCTCACCCCGTCCAAACGCCGCTTCAACGCGCCGAACCTTTGGGTTCCATCAAACACCAGTATCTGCAGGATGATCAGTTTCCATTTGCCACCAACCAGCGACACGATATCCGGCATCGGACACGGAAGCTGGCACAGACCCGCCGAGGTGGATGGTATTGGTTGGATATCTTCGCTCATGCTATTTCTCCCGCTCCATTAGTACAGAAAACTGTACTACCCCAAGAATTATTGCCTACTTGTGGAAATGTACCGTCCAGGTAGCTAGGGCACAACCGTCACCCACGGCGGCCCAACACATGGAAAGTATGGCTATGACGAATACAGCGCACAGCGTTCAAAACCGCATTGAAAGCATTCTGGCAAATTGGGGAACGGGCAGCAGCGGGTTGCCGGATGAAGCCACCTGGGACGCGGTGGCGCAATGCGCAAAGGATCAACCCATCACGCTCGTGAACTTCTTCAAGATGCGTGACAGCGCGTCTTACCCCTCAGGAACGGCGGTCGTTGAGAACGGCATTTCAGGACAGGAAGCGTTCCAACGCTATGCCGCCGTGAGCATACCCAGCGTCGAGCAGGCCGGTGGCAAATTTCTCATGGTCGCTCCATTTGCACGCACCTTCATCGGTCCAGCAGAAGACTGGGACTTGGTCGCAATTGGATCCTATCCAAACCCCGGCGCGTTGCTCTCCCTTTTCGAAATGGATGCGTACCGTGAAGCATACATCCACCGCGTGGCCGCCTGCCGTGACCAAAGGGTTTCGCTTTGTCTTGGATAGAGGGAAAATCCGTATGGGCAGCTTCACCACGCCCGGTGTGCGTTCAT
>NZ_JBYNDP010000105.1:0-13247 GCF_059783535.1 Tateyamaria sp.
TTTGTCCATCCCAAGTTCCGTTGATGTCCACTGTAAACCTGCGCCGCACAGTCCCGAAAACATCTTGGAACTGGCCATAGGCCGTAACGCGCCCGTCAAAGAACTCTTCAAGGTTCAGCTTCCGCTCGGACAGAGCCGCGTCATTAATCGACGGTTTGCCGGTACACGCCCCCAGAACCATCAATCCCAAAGCCAAGATTGCCCAGCGCATGACCATGCCCCTTTCCGCATTTTGATATGGATACGCTTCGCAGGCTCTTTTGGTTCACGGTCCGCTTGGTATATGAGGGCGCAATCGCAGCCCAAAGGTGGCCCTATGCTTGACGACAGCTACGACATTCACCCGCTTTTCACCGGGGCACCCGCAACAACCGAATTCAAGAAGCTGCGCAAACGGCTTGTACGGTACACACGCGAGGCGATCGAGCAATACGGCATGATCGAACCGGGTGGCAAATGGCTGGTCTGCCTGTCCGGCGGCAAAGACAGCTACACGCTGCTGGCCATTCTCTACGAACTGAAATGGCGTGGACTTTTGCCGGTCGAGTTGCTGGCCTGCAATCTGGATCAGGGGCAACCCGGCTTTCCGGCAACTGTCCTTCCGGAGTTCTTGGAGCGCATGCAGGTGCCCCATCGGATCGAGTACCAAGACACATATTCCATTGTTGTCGACAAGGTGCCCCAAGGCCGAACCTTCTGCGCCCTGTGTTCACGGTTGCGGCGTGGCAACCTGTATCGCATCGCGCGCGAGGAAGGCTGCACCGCTGTTGTTCTTGGCCATCACCGCGACGACATTCTGGAAACCTTTTTCATGAACCTGTTTCATGGCGGGCGCCTTGCCACAATGCCGCCGAAGCTGGTAAATGAAGAGGGGGATTTGTTCGTTTATCGCCCCCTCGCCCACGTTGCCGAGGCGGATTGCGAAAAGTTCGCGAAGGCAATGAACTACCCCATCATCCCCTGCGATCTGTGCGGCAGTCAGGACGGGCTGCAAAGGCAGCAAGTCAAACAGATCCTTGATGGCTGGGAAGCCAACAGCCCGGGGCGCCGCCAAGTCATGTTTCGGGCACTGATGAATGCGCGGCCTTCCCACCTGCTTGATCCCAAGCTTTTTGACTTTGCTCGCCTCGCGCGCAGTTCCGAAAAATTTGAAGAAAAAAACGTGAACATTCCCGAACTGCGTTAAGCGCTGACTCACCCCGTTCTCCTATTGCTTGGCCAACCTGCGGCCGGCGCCATGGGTATGAACAAGGGGTCAAACATGCAGTTCCGCACGCCAGACAAGCTGAAATTCTTGCGCGAACACGCAACGACAATGCTGACTGGCCCCCAGATGCTTGCATTCCTTCCTGCGATGATGCTGGCGGCATTCTGGATTTGGGGCGAAATCGCATTGATTGCCGTAGCCATTGCATTGCCGGTTACGTGGTTTGTCTTTGGCGGGGTTGAGGATCTGTTGCGCCAGCGCGTTGCACGAACCCTGCAGCCGGGTCTCGTCTCGCAGGACGACTTTGCCGAAAAGGTCGATGTGATGTGTGCAGACGCGCCACGCGCCGACCGGAACAGCGCTATTTTCTCGATTGAGTTGGACGACCATACTGCCCTCAGCGAACGGTTCGAACCTGCTGCAACCGATCGCATCCTGAAAGCGGTGGCAGACCGCCTGATCACCACAATGAGAGATACGGATCTGGTGTGTCGCACCGGCGATTTTCGGTTTTCGCTCTGCCTTGGCGCTGTGCAGCATCTCGACCTGGAAAGCTGTATCCAGATGTGCAGCCGCTACCAGCAGGCTATCGAAGAGCCCATCGCCATCGATGGCACCACGATCTATGTGTCCGTCAGCATCGGCTTCTGCCTGCTGAACCGTGCGCCAGGTGCGACGGGACATGACTGGCGCAATGGCGCGCTAGCGGCCCTGACCGAAGCACAGCGCCGCGGTCCATCTTCCGTTCGCGCCTATTCGACCGAATTGCACTCGCGCCTTAAAAGCCGCGCACACTTGCGCGACGAAGTGGCCGCCGCCTTGGAACAGGGGCACATCCAACCGTGGTTTCAGCCACAAATCTCCACGGACACCGGGAAGGTTGCCGGGTTCGAAGCACTCGCGCGCTGGATACATCCAGACCGGGGCGCAATTTCTCCGGCTGAGTTCCTGCCAGCAATCGAAGACGCAGGGCAGTTGGAACGTTTGGCTGAGATCATGATTTATCACAGCTTTACGGCACTCAAGGCATGGGATTCCGCCGGCCTGAAGGTCCCTCATGTTGGGGTTAACTTCAGCGGCTCGGAACTCAACAATCCGAAACTGGTGGACAAAGTGCGTTGGGAACTCGACCGGTTCGACCTGACACCAGATCGGCTTACGGTCGAGATTCTGGAAACCGTCGTCACCGACAACACAGACGACACAATCACGCGCAACATCAATGCGTTGACAAAGCTCGGCTGCCGGGTTGATTTGGACGACTTTGGGACCGGTCATGCATCGATTTCATCCATTCGTCGTTTTGGTGTCGGCAGGATCAAGATTGACCGTTCCTTTGTCATGAAAGCTGATCGCGATCCCGAACAACAAAGGATGATCAGTGCTGTTCTGACCATGGCCGAACGTCTGGACATCGAAACGCTGGCTGAGGGTGTCGAAACGGTTGGCGAACACGCCCTTCTGGCACAGCTGGGCTGCGACTACGTTCAGGGCTTTGGGATTGCCCGCCCAATGCCGTTTGAAAAGACACTTGATTGGGTGCGCGCCCATGAAAGCAAGGTTCAGGACGCCCCGTCCCTGCCCGTGCGCCGGACGAACTGAGGCGCAAACCGGGCCCGTTAATCAATGCACCCATAGAGGGTGCATTGGACTTCAAGACGCTGGGCCCACGCCACGCTTGCCACGTCACGCCATGCCCAGCGCCCGAATCCGCTTGACCTTTGGCCCTGCACTCTGTTGAACCCGTTCAACGTTTCAGACAGCAGGTGGCAGTCCCCGATGGACGATCAGAACAAGAACCTCATTCTTGCAACGGCGCTTAGTTTCCTTGTCATTCTCGTATGGTTTGTGCTGTTCCCACCACCAGAGCCGGACGTTCCGCTCGATGCAGCGGCACCGACCACAGCGCAGTCGGAAGACGCCGGTACGGTGCCAACGGCGCCGGCAATAGGTGATCCAGCTCAACCCGCAACGGAGGTCGCGACAGAAACGGCTGACGCCCCACGCATCGACATCGAAACACCACGTGTCTCTGGCTCAATCTCGCTGCTGGGTGGGCGTATCGACGATTTGCGTCTGAAAGACTACCGGACAAGCCTTCAGGCTGATGCCGACATCGTTCGGATGCTGTCGCCTGTCGGCACCGCGGACGCATATTATGCAGTTTATGGCTGGGCGCCGGGCGGTGGGCTCAACGCTGACGCTGTGCCGGGCCCTAACACAACTTGGACCCTAGCCGCGGGCGAAACGCTGTCCGTTGGTGAACCCGTTACTCTGACATGGAACAACGGGGCCGGTCTGATTTTTGAACGGATCATCAGCATCGATGACCAATACATGTTCGACATCACCCAATCCGTGACGAATACCAGCGGGGCAGCAGTTCGGGTCGCACCCTATGGCATGTTGACCCGGCACGGTGAGCCATCCGATCTAAAGAACTTCTTCATCCTGCACGAAGGTGCCGTGGCCATGGCCGACGGGGAGCTTGCGGAAACCGATTGGGACGAAATCCCCGACGCTGAAGTAGATCCGGCTTGGGGTCGCCCCGTGATCGTAACAGAAGGCGTGACCGATGGCTGGGTTGGCTTTACCGACCACTACTGGCAGTCGATCCTGATCCCGACAGGCGTTCAAAGCTTTGATCAAGCACTGACTTACGCCCCTCGTAGTGATGTCTACCGGGCTGTTACGCGACTGCCCACTCAAGATGTTGCGGATGGCGCGACCGTCGCGGTTCAAACACAGCTGTTTGCAGGCGCAAAGGAGTGGGAGACCATTCGCGAATACCAGTCTGGCGGCGTGCAGGGGTTCATCGACAGCATCGACTGGGGCTGGTTCTTTTTCCTGACCAAGCCAATCTTCTGGTTGCTGCACGAGCTGAACAAACTGATTGGCAACATGGGCTGGGCCATTATTGGCCTGACGCTAATTATCAAGGCCATATTGGTTCCACTGGCATACAAATCATATGTCTCTATGGCAAAGATGAAAGAGCTTCAGCCGCAAATGGAGAAGCTGAAAGAACAGGCTGGCGACGACAAGCAGAAGCTTCAGCAAGGTATGATGGAGCTCTACAAGAAGGAGAAGGTAAACCCGGCCGCAGGCTGCTTGCCGATCCTTTTGCAAATCCCGATCTTCTTCTCGCTCTACAAGGTGATCTTTGTCACGATCGAGTTGCGGCACGCGCCGTTCTTTGGCCCATTCCAGGACCTCAGCGCACCTGACCCAACTTCGATCATCAACCTGTTTGGTCTGCTGCCCAATGCGGCACCTGATCCCAACAGTCTGATGGCACTGGTCTTCATTGGCATCCTGCCACTTCTGCTAGGCATCTCGATGTGGCTGCAACAGAAGCTGAACCCGGCACCCACTGATCCGACCCAACAGATGATCTTTGCCTGGATGCCATGGATTTTCATGTTCATGCTGGGCAGTTTTGCCAGTGGGCTGGTCGTTTACTGGATCGCCAACAACGTGATCACTTTCACGCAACAGTATCTGATCATGCGCAGTCAGGGGTACAAACCCGATCTGCTGGGCAACATCACTGGCGGCTTCAAGAAGAAGGCATCCGAGGAACCCAAGAAGTGACAGGCACGCTCGCTCATATCTGGCGGCATCCGATCAAGGGGATCGGGTGCGAGGCATGTGAGCAGGTCGACTTGACCCCGGAAGAGGCCGTTGTTGGTGATCGGGCCTGGGCGCTTCTGAATGCGGAGGCCGAAGACACCGATAGTTGGCAGCCACGACGCAATTTCCTGCAAGTTGCGTCAGGTCCTGCTTTGGCCGCGGTGGGCGCCGTCAGCACACAGACGGGCGTGGTCCTGACCCACCCGTCCCGCGACCCTCTGGACTTCAATCCGTCTTCCAACTCCGACGCGCTTGGTGTGTGGGTTGCGGACTTGTGGCCTGACAACCGGCCAGGCCCCGCGAGACTGGTCAAAGCTCCGGCACAAGGAATGACAGACGTGCCCTTTGCCTCTGTCTCGATCGGCAACCTATCTTCGCTGCGCGCCCTCAGTCAGAAGGCAGGCATGCATATCGATATGCGCCGGTTCCGGATCAATCTGTGGCTGGACAACTTGGCCCCATGGGAAGAGATCGACCTGCTTGCAGGCGATGTCACCATCGGGGGTGCGACACTTTCTCCGGTTGAGCCAATTGAACGGTGCCGGGCACCGGACGCCAATCCGCAAACCGGCATGCGGGACATCGGTATGCTGCGAGCACTGGAAGATGGCTGGGACACGCGCAACTTCGGTGTCTATTTCAAGGTCAAATCGGGCGGTACCGTTGCAATCGGCGATCAACTGTCATGACTGCCCTACCCTTTCCCATCGCCGAAGAACCGGATCCGCAAACTGCTGAGCGCGGCCGACTTTTGTTCGCTAGCGAGACCGAATTTGTCAAAGGCGTCGTGGCCATGTCTGGCCTTCCTCCGGCAGATCGGATGGAAGTGTGCTTTGCCGGGCGATCAAATGTCGGGAAGTCTTCGTTGATCAACGCTTTGACGGGCCGCAAAGGGTTGGCGCGCGCCTCAAACACCCCCGGTCGGACGCAAGAGATCAACTATTTCACAGCGGGGGATGATCACTACTTGGTCGACCTTCCTGGTTATGGCTATGCCAATGCCCCCCTGCCAGTGGTCGAGAAATGGCAGCGCCTGCTGAAACAATACCTTTCCGGTCGCCAGACCCTACGCCGTGCTTTTGTCCTGATTGATGCTCGTCATGGGATCAAAAAGGTGGATGAAGAGATTTTGAAACTGCTGGATACATCCGCCGTCACGTTTCAGTGCGTGCTGACCAAAACAGACAAGGTCAAAGCCAAGGACAGGGATGCCGTTCTGGCGCAGGTACGATCCGCCTTGTCAAAACACCCCGCCGCTTTCCCTGAAATCGTGCTGACCAGCAGCGAAAAGGGCGACGGTATCGCAACCCTCCGCGCCATCATCGCAACGCTCGTCTGACGCGAGAGGTTTTTCGTACGAAAAATCTTGGCCCCGCTCCATTGCTGGGGCAAGACAGGGAACAGCGCAATCATCACAGACCCAAGATGAAGACCCAAGATATGAACCGCGACTGGATCGCAACTGCCCGTACCCTCAGCCAAGCGTTGCCTTACATGCAGCGCTACACCGGGGCCACTGTCGTCATCAAGCTCGGTGGTCACGCCATGGGGTCGGACGAGGCTATGGAAAGCTTTGCCAACGACGTGGTTCTGATGCGGCAGGTGGGTGTAAACCCCGTGATCGTGCACGGCGGCGGGCCGATGATCAACGACATGCTCAAACGTCTCGATATCCAGTCGGACTTCGTGAACGGCAAGCGTGTGACAGACGCTGCGACCATGGAAGTGGTTGAGATGGTGCTGTCCGGCGTCGTCAACAAGCGCATCGTGCAAGCCATCAACCGCGCGGGTGGTAAGGCCGTGGGCCTGTCAGGCAAAGACGCGAACCTGATCACCTGCAATCAAACGGATGCCGCGCTTGGTCTCGTCGGTACGCCTGCGCAAATGGATCCAACAATCCTGTCGACGCTGTTCGAGCAGTCAATGATCCCGGTGATCGCGCCACTTGGTTCTGGCAAGGACGGCGAAACTTTCAACATCAACGGCGACACGGCGGCAGGTGCCATTGCGGGCGCACTCAAGGCGGACCGCCTCTTGTTGCTGACCGATGTATCCGGGGTCAAAAACGCGGCGGGTGAGGTTGTGACCGAACTTACAGCCGACCAGATCCGTGACCTGACAGCGGATGGCACAATCGCGGGCGGCATGATCCCCAAGACGGAAACCGCGCTCGATGCCATTGCCAGCGGCGTACGCGCGGTCGTCATCCTGGACGGGCGTGCCCCAAATGCTTGCCTGCTCGAACTTTTTACCGATCACGGTGCTGGGTCGATCATCCGCCCCCGCTGACGCAAACGTGTCTGTGCGCCGCATTGCGCCGCGGCACCCGGGCGGTAGATATGGATCATGGAAAACGAAACGCTCATTCGCTTTGGTGTCTTCCTTGGACTGTTCACGCTCTTTGCACTGACAGAGGCGGTACTGCCGCGTAGGGCGCGCAGTCAAAGCCGGTCGCGGCGCTGGGTCACGAACTGGGGCATCACAGTCGCCAATACGCTGCTCATCCGCGTCATGGCTTTCGTGTTACCCGTGCTGGCCGTCGGCGCGGCGGTTGATGCTTCCAACCAAGGGTGGGGCCTGTTCAACGCCCTGTCCCTACCCACATGGATCGAAGTTTTTGCGGCCATCCTGATCCTAGATTTTATCATTTGGGCCCAACATCTTATCACGCACAAAGTACCGATCCTGTGGCGCTTGCACCGGGTGCATCATGCCGACGTCGATATGGATGTGACCACTGCGATCCGCTTTCACCCAATCGAGATTGGCTTGTCCATGCTGATCAAGATTGGCGCCGTGTATCTACTAGGCCCTGCCGCTGTCGCCGTGATCCTGTTCGAGATCATCCTAAACGGCACGGCCATGTTCAACCATGCCAACATCCGCCTGCCGTTGTGGCTGGATGCCGTCGTCCGGCGCGTGCTGGTGACCCCTGACATGCACCGTGTGCACCACTCGGTCCACCGGCACGAACATGACAGCAACTATGGCTTCTCGCTGTCGATCTGGGACCGCATGTTCGGCACCTATATTGCCCAACCCGAAGCCGGGCATGACGACATGCAAGTGGGCTTGGAATGGCAAGATGAACGCCCGTCGAGGCTGGGCTGGTCCTTGTCCCTGCCCTTTGCCAGGAAATGATCCTGAGGGCCATTTCAGCCGCAGTTGACCCACATGGCCTGATGGTCATGGGGCACACGTCAAACAAGGTTCTCATCGGCACAGACGCACACTGGTGGTTAGTTTTCACCCAAAGCACCGAGTATATCGGCGCGGCCGAAAATCCAGCCGACACCTGGTCCAAACGTATTCTGAACGGGATCGCAGATCGTCTGGGCGCAACAGTGCATTTTCCATCCGACGGGCCACCCTATGCCCCGTTCATAGCGTGGGCATTGGACACCGGGCGCTTCTGGCAAAGCCCTACGGGTATGATGATCCATGACCGCGCCGGTCTGATGATTTCGATCCGAGGCGCCCTGGAATTCACGCATAAGTTCAAGGATATACCCGAAGGAACGCGCCCTTGCGATACATGTTCAGATCGCCCCTGTGTTACCGCCTGCCCAGTGGGTGCATTATCTGCCCGAACCCCTTATGATGTTCCTGCCTGTAAGGCTTATCTTGATACGCCTGCCGGTGTTCAGTGCATGACCCGGGGCTGCCATGTGCGGCGGGCTTGCCCGGTCAGTAAGAGCTTTGGTCGGTCCGATGCCCAGACCGCGTTTCACATGAAAGCCTTTCACCGATGACCCGCACGCTGATCCTGATGCGACATGCCAAATCAAGCTGGGATCATCCCGCCCTGATGGATCACGACCGGCCGCTGAACGCGCGGGGCAAGGCCTCAGCGCAGGCTATGGGTGAGTGGTTGCGGCGGAAGGGATATGTGCCCCAAGCGGCCGTCAGCTCGACCAGTGAGCGGACTGGGCAGACCTTTCTGGGGTTGGCGTTTGATGTACCGGTGAGGTTTTCGCGCGTCCTCTATCACGCCGGGGCCGAGACAATGATGGCGGTGCTGAAAGAGCAAACAGAGCAGACCGTTTTGATGTTGGGCCACAACCCAGGCATTGCTGATTTTGCTGAACGGCTGGTGGAACAGCCGCCGGAACACCCGCGCTTTCTGGACTACCCGACCTGTGCCACCACGATCATCCGGTTTGACGTGGACAGCTGGCTCGGGGCGGATTGGGGTACCGGGCAGGTGGTCGACTTTGCGGTGCCGCGCGAGGTGATGGCGGGGTGAGTCGCCCCGTGTATTCACCTTGTTTTCATGGAGATTGACGCCGAACACAGGGTGTCACCCCCCGTGCAGCATCCGTACACCCCCTGTACACCCCCAACGGACGCAGAAGCGGTGGTTAACGCAACGTGCGGTCAATCATAAGGTCGCTTGACGGCGACGCGATTCATTCTGTTGGGGCTTTGCCCCAAACCCCAAGGTATTTTTGGCCAGAAGAAGGAGGTTGGTTATGCCTCATAACTATCATTGGAGAATGAGGTCAGGCCGCTCCGGGTTTCCCCAGGCGGCCTTGTAAGGCGGGGGTGTCCCCCGCCCCAGGAGGTCAGTGGCCGAGGATCTGGCTGAGGAACAGCTGGGTCCGAGGCGATTTGGGATTGTTGAAGAACTCTTCGGGTTCGTTCTGTTCCACGATCTGCCCTTCATCCATGAAGATCACGCGGTTCGCCACCTGACGCGCAAAGCCCATTTCGTGAGTCACGCAGAGCATGGTCATGCCCTCTTCAGCGAGCTCGACCATGGTATCGAGCACTTCTTTGATCATCTCGGGGTCAAGAGCGGAGGTGGGTTCGTCGAACAGCATGATCCGTGGGCGCATGCAGAGCGAACGGGCAATCGCAACACGCTGTTGCTGACCGCCCGAGAGCTGGCCGGGATACTTGTCGGCCTGATCGGGGATCTTCACCTTTTCCAAGAAGTGCATCGCGATTTCTTCGGCTTCCTTCTTGGGCGTCTTGCGCACCCAGATCGGGGCCAGCGTGCAGTTCTCGAGGATCGACAGATGCGGGAACAGGTTGAAGTGCTGGAAGCACATGCCAACCTCGGACCGGATCTTGTCGATGTTCTTGAGGTCCGACGACAGCACCGTGCCATCTACGGTGATCGTGCCCTGCTGGTGTTCCTCGAGCGCGTTGATGCAGCGGATCAACGTGGATTTGCCGGAGCCCGAAGGCCCCGCAATCACGATCCGCTCGCCACGGTACACGGTCAGGTCGATGTCCCGCAGCACGTGGAACGTGCCGTACCACTTGTTCATCTTGTCGATGGACACGGCCACTTCGTCAGAGACTTGCATTTGAGCTTGTTCAGTCATTTCACCCACTCCTTAGCGGTGATCGGTCGCAAGCTGGCGTTCCAGCCACTGCGAGTATTGAGAGATGCCGTAGCACACGACGAAGAACAGAAGGGCGGCGAAGCCAAAGAGCTCCCAGTAGACGCCGTTCCAGTCGGTCGAGGCCAGGATCGGACCACGGATCATGCCCACCATGTCGAACATCGAGATGATCGACACCAGCGTCGTATCCTTGAAGAGGCCCACGGCCACGTTCACGATGCCCGGGATCGAGATCTTGAGCGCTTGCGGCAGGATGATCAGCCGCATGGATTGCGCATAGTCGAGCCCGAGGCTGTCCGCCGCCTCGTATTGACCGCGCGGCAGGGCAGCGAGGCCCCCGCGGATCACCTCGGCGATATAGGCGGACGAGAACATGGTGATCATGATGATCACGCGCAGGATCAGGTCGAAATTCGTGCCCGGCGGCAGGAAGTAGGCCAGCACCACATTTGCCACGAAGAGCAGAGTGATGAGCGGCACGCCCCGGATGAATTCGATGAACACCACGCAGATCCACTTGATGATCGGCATGTCCGACTGACGGCCCAGCGCCAGCACGATCCCGATGGGCAGCGACAGAGATACGCAGACTGTCCCAAGGATCATGTTGAGCATGAAGCCCCCCATGTCGCGACTTGCTACGGCTTGTAGCGTCGGGTTCTCAGGTGCGATCGCATCCACGATGTAACCACCGATCCACCAAGTCACGACGGCGGCAGCCACGCCGCCGAAAAAGCCCATGGCAAAGGACTGGTTCACCAAGCGGCTGTAGACGAGGTAGCCCACGATGATCCCGATCAAAGCGAGCAGCGGCGCAAAGATCGTGCCACCCCAGATCAGGTAGAAGGCCAGGAAAGGGTAGAGCCCGGTAAAGACCAGCATCTGCCGTGGCAGGTTCGAAAACAGCACCGGTGCCGCTGCGACAAACAGCAGGATAAAGGCGACCGTTGGCCGCCAATACAGGTCAGCCGGGTACTTAAACCCGAACAGCAGTTGGTTCCAGCGTTCCGACAGGACCGAGAAGCAGCCCCCCGATGCGCCGTCCAGCACCTCACGGCATTCGCGGATGTTGCTGGTGTTCCATACCCCGTTGAACAGCCATGGCAAGAAGCCCGACAGCACGTAGTAGATCGCATAGAGCGACAGGAGCGTCAGCACCGTGCCCCACACCCCGTTCAGCAGGTTGTGACGGACCCAACCAATGGCCCCCACTTCGGAGGCTGGCGGTGCCAGTTGCGGCAGTTGTTCCGTCCGCACGAAGGCGATGTTTTGAGAAGTATCAGCCATCTCAGCGCTCCTTCAGCTTCACGGAGTTGTTGTAGACGTTCATCACTGCCGAAATGCAAAAGCTGATCGTCAGGTAGAACAGCATCAGCAAAAGCACCGCTTCGATCGCGCGGCCCGTCTGGTTCAGGGTGATCCCGCCCAGAGTGGCCGTGATATCCATGTACCCGACGGCGATGGCCAGCGAAGAGTTCTTGGTGATGTTCAGGTATTGCGAGATCAGCGGCGGGATGATCACCCGCAGCGCCTGTGGCAGGATCACGAGGTTCATGATCCGTCCCGGACGCAGGCCCAGTGAAGCAGCCGCCTCGGTCTGGCCCTTGCTGATGGCTTGGATACCCGCCCGCACGTTCTCGGCGATAAAGGCGCCGGTGTAGATGGACAGGGCCAACCACAGAGCGATCAAGGAGCCACGTGCCCAGCTGCCACCCCGAAAGTTGAAGCCTTTGAGTTCCGGGTTTTCAAAGCCGAGGCCGAGGATGATGAACAGCAGGCCAACCGGCAGGATCCAGATCGCCGTATTGATCCACAGGGTGTTGGGACGGTCGCCGGTCGCTTCCTGTTTCGCGCTGGCCCACTTCTTGACCTGGCGGGCACCGAAGAACGATCCGATCAGCACGATCAGAACCAAAAGCCAATCATAGCTGGCAACGCCTGTCAGGCTGTTGGAGAAGACCGGCTTGGGAAAGAAGACCCCACGCCCGGTGAAGGCAAAACTGTCGAACAGCATTGATGCAGTTGCATCTTCGCCCCGGAATGCCCTTGGTTGCGGCAGCACAATCAGGAAGACTGCGTTGATCATCAGGATCCAGATCAGTACCGGCACGTTGCGAAACGCCTCGACGTAGAACGACATCAGCTTGGACACCAGCCAGTTGTTCGACAAGCGCAGAACCCCCGCGATCACGCCCAGCACGGTGGCCGTTGCACAGGCAAGGAAGGCCACGAGAAGCGTGTTGAGAACACCAACAATAGTGGCGCGCCAATGCGTCGACTGGCTGGTATACTCGATCAGTCGCTGGTTGATGTCGTAGCCCGCAGGCTCACCCAGAAACTCGTATGAGATGTTCAGCCCCGCAGCGGCGAGGTTGGCAAACAGGTTGCTCAGCAGCCAGGCAAAGGCTGCGATCAGGGCAACAAGAGCAATGAACTGAAATGTATAAGATCTGTAGCGCGTGTCGTTGAGCAACATCGACAGGCGGAACGACTCCTGTGGAGGGTCGGTCATCGTTGTCATGAGGTTTTCCCCGTGGTTCCGACCGTTGTTTTTACGCGCTTGTGACGCGGGGCCGGGTTTTCATAATTGTCCGCATTACCGGGCAACTGCGCCGCTGTTTTCAGCGATCTTGTGCCCCAAATGCGCGAGGGGCGCAGGCGTTAACCTGCGCCCCTCGGCTTGGTATCTTAGCGGAAGGGCGGGCTGTAGAGCAGGCCGCCGTCGGTCCACTGAGCGTTCAGGCCACGGGCCAAACCGATCGGAGTGGATTCACCGATGTTCTTCTCAAAGACTTCGCCGTAGTTGCCTTCGGCGGAGATGGCTTTCATCGCCCAGTCAGCGTCCAGACCCAGCATCTCGCCCAAGGTACCTTCGGTGCCCAGGATACGGTTGATTTCAGGGTTGTTGGTGCCAGCACCCATTTCACCGATGTTGGTCGATGTGATGCCCAGCTCTTCTGCCGAGATCAGAGCATTCAGGGTCCAGCGGACCACATCGCCCCACTCGTTGTCGCCGTGACGGACCAGCGGGCCCAGCGGCTCTTTCGAGATGA
>NZ_JBYNDP010000106.1:0-13207 GCF_059783535.1 Tateyamaria sp.
ACGGCGGTGCCGAGATTGTCGGCCTTCTGAAAACCGGTTCTGCTTTCTATGCCCCGGCGACCGCAGGCATCGAGATGGCCGAAGCCTACCTCAAAGATCAAAAACGGGTTCTGCCCTGCGCGGCCCATTGCGATGGTGATTTCGGCCTAAAAGGCATGTATGTCGGCGTGCCCACCGTGATCGGCGCGGGCGGGATCGAGCGGATCGTCAACATCAAACTCAACAAGGAAGAGCAAGAGATGTTCGACACCTCTGTCAAAGCCGTTCAAGGCCTGATGGAGGCATGCAAGGGTATCGACGACAGCCTCGCGTAAATTTGCCGCGGCGATGAATTTCGGGGCCGGATGCCGTCGCATCCGGCCCCATTTATGTTTATATGGTTCACATGTCTCAGTCCCGTCCCATTGAACGAAAGCTGACCACCATTCTGGCGGCGGACGCGGCCAACTATTCCGGTCGGATGAGCCGGGACGAGGAAGGCACGGTGCGTGCACTACGTGCGACGCGCGATGTCATGGACAGCGCGATTGCAGACTGTGGCGGCCGCATCGCCAACACATCGGGTGATGGCCTGATCGTGGAATTTCCGTCCGTTGTCGGCGCCGTCAAATGTGCCGTCAACGTGCAACAGACGCTGAATGTAAGGGCCGATCTGCTGCCATTTCGGCTGGGCATTCATCTGGATGACGTGATCATCGAAGGAGAGGACCTGCTGGGCGATGGTGTGAACCTCGCCGCGCGCTTGCAGGAGATGGCGGATGTGGGTGGCATCCTGATTTCGCAACAGGTGTACGATCACGCACATGGCAAACTGGGAAAGGTCGAATTGCGCCCACTTGGCCCGGCCACCCCCAAGCATCTTGCAGAGGAGGTTGGCGTCTATGCGGTTGTTGCGGAAGGCATAACTGCGCCGCGACACCTCGACAATCTCGGGCCCAAGGTTGAGCGCACAAAGGCGTTTGTGCCGCCGTCTGACGAAACACCCGCAGGTACGGGCACCGAAGCCCACAAGAAATTCAAGAAGGATCGAAACCGCATTCTCGGGGCGCTCGGCGCCATCATCGTCATAGATATTGCCGCGAGTTTACCGTTTCTTGTGACAGCTATCCCCGAAGGTGCGCTGCTATACATCCTTTACAGCAAGTGGCGTACCCACAGGAACCTGTACGCAACGGACACAGCCGCACCCTGAGCGTTCGGATTGGCGGCGCGGCTAGTTTGTGAACCTGCCAAACCCATCAAATGCGATCCGTTTGTGACCCATAATCGTGGTCAGATTTGATCCAACAGTGCGATGTCCTGCGCATAGAATTCGCGGATCAAGTCGGCGACCTCCTTCGAGGGTTTGATCTGCGGGCCAGAGGATTTGTTATGCCATTTGCGTGGCAAGGGGGCATGACCGCCTAATTCGTCAATCCAGTCGAACACCGGATCCAGCCCATCTTCAAAACGAAACAGCTTCAGACCGTCCGAGACAAACTCGGATTGCGGGCGGATATGATTGTCCAGCACATAGGGGTTGGTCTCGTAACGCTGCAGCGTTCGGATTGCCCAGATATCAAACTCGGGCAAAGGGTCGTCTGGCCGCCGACGTGTCGCCCTGTATCGGTACTCACTGATCATGCGGGCGACCGGTTCCCTCAGTATGGTGAAGCCATGGTGATAAAAGCCGCTGGGGATCATGCGTGTGTGCAGTTCGGCATGGATGTGCTGCGGCGAGCATTTTGACCATTGCATGGTTCCGGGTGTCCAAAGCGCGATGTTTCCAACCTTGGCCAGATAGCGATCCACGCTTGCCCCACCTGTCTTGGGGATGTGCACAAAAAAGAGCACTGTTTTATCAAGACGGACAAGCGGCACAATTCGAACTCAAAATCTCTCAACACTCTTTAGCAAGCGCTATTGTCATCGGGCTGCCGACACAACCATGGCAAATTCCTATTCTAAAAACTGCTCGCGCAACCACGGGTTGCGGCAGAACACTTCAGTGTCGAACGCTGCAGGGCCAAGGTTGGGACAATCCAAGCCCAAAACGCCCTTGGGCTTGAATGGCATCTCGTGCAGCAAACCAAAGGCTTCGAGTTTCGACCGTCGCTCATCTGTCAATGCAAACATGGAACTATGAGCCTGCCGCAAGGCCTGCATCGTTTCTGCACGGTCCATCATCCATCGGATTTGAGCCGCCCGGTGTGGCTGCAACACCCTCGCCTGCACCTCTGGAGACGTCTGGCGATAGCGCAGCGCTTTCATCATCCAATGAAGGGGCGTAACGCCGTCAAAATGCAACAGGTGCGCCGTCTCAGAAACACGTTTGGCCGCCCGTCTCTGCCGCCCGCCCGGTCCGGTGCGTGTCGCGTTATGCACCCCCAGGCGCAGCCCGCCCCCCACACGTACGCCGCTTTTGCCTGCGCCATGCGAATACTGTCCACGCTTCATTAGCGATGCAAAGGAACCGAACGCGGTATTGGCCTGGTCCGGCGTCAGATCCGATGAGGCACGAAAAGCTCCGTCGAACAGCGATTGCTGCTGTCCAGCCGGAAATATCCTTTCGAACACAGGCAAGTTCAATTCGGTGCTGGGATTATCGTGCTCTGAGATCTCGGACCGGAGATCGCCATTTTGCCAGATGAATTCGTAGGCATCGATATGAAACAGCCAATCCAGATCGCAATGGCTCTGCGCACTGTTGGCATTGATTGTTTGACGCCGCATCTGCGACGGTGGCCGCCCATTTTTGGGCTTTGCTTCACTCCAATAGCTGTCATCACACAGATGTACCGAGCAATTCGGGATCGTACGAAGCGCGTTTGTGACGGATCGTTCGGGTCGTCGAGGAACACGAAAACCACCTCGGCGCCAGTTGCGAGGTGCCATCGCACATTGGTTTCGACCAGGGCCAACGGCTCGTGCGCTGTCAGCACCACGCCCCAACGCACGTCATTTTCCTCTGATTTTATAGGAAATTGCGTTGCCACGCGGTTGATTCCCTTTCTCATCCGAATTTGTGATCACACGATTTAATGCAGTGATCACAAATGTCCGATTTTCGCGCACAAAACCGCCACTGCGACATATTTTCCGTTTACGTGCCGTTCAGTGTTGGTCGTATAGGCCCAACGTTGACGTATCTATACGGGATCAAACCGCCATGAACATCCATGAATACCAGGCCAAGGCTCTTCTGCGCAGCTACGGGGCTCCCGTTTCGGACGGACGTGTCGTTCTGAGGGCAGAAGATGCGAAAACGGCAGCGGGCGCCCTTGATGGGCCGATGTGGGTGGTCAAGGCACAAATCCATGCAGGGGGCCGGGGCAAAGGCAGCTTCAAGGAAGCCGACGCGGGCGACAAAGGCGGTGTGCGCCTGACCAAATCGGTTGAGGAAGCCGCCGAAGAAGCCAAGAAGATGCTGGGTCGCACATTGGTCACGCACCAGACCGGCCCTGCCGGCAAGCAGGTCAACCGCATTTACATCGAAGACGGATCGGGCATCCAGACCGAGATGTACCTGGCTTTGCTTGTCGATCGCGTCACCAGCCGCGTGTCTTTTGTCTGCTCGACAGAGGGCGGAATGGACATCGAAGAAGTGGCCGCCGAAACGCCTGACAAGATCCTGAGCTTCAGCGTTGATCCCGCAACCGGTTATCAGGCCTATCACGGCCGCCGTATCGCCTTCATGCTTGGTCTTGAAGGCAAGCAGATCAAGCAATGCGTTGGCCTGATGGGCCTGCTGTACAAAGCCTTTGTTGAGAAGGACATGGAGATGCTTGAGATCAACCCGCTGATCGTAACTGACAGCGGTGATCTGAAAGTTCTCGATGCCAAGGTGTCTTTTGATGGCAATGCAATCTACCGCCACGCAGATATCAATGAGCTGCGCGACGAGACCGAGGAAGACCCCAAGGAACTCGCCGCCTCCAAGTACGATCTGAACTACATTGCGCTGGATGGCGAGATCGGGTGCATGGTCAACGGTGCTGGCCTCGCGATGGCCACGATGGACATCATCAAGCTTTACGGGGCCGAGCCTGCCAACTTCCTCGACGTGGGTGGCGGCGCGACAAAAGAGAAGGTGACCGAAGCCTTCAAGATCATCACCTCTGACCCGAACGTCAAAGGGATCCTTGTCAACATCTTTGGCGGCATCATGCGTTGTGATGTGATTGCCGAGGGTGTCGTCGCCGCTGTGAAAGAGGTGGGGCTGCAAGTCCCACTGGTTGTGCGCCTGGAAGGCACCAACGTGCAGCAGGGCAAGGACATCATCAACAATTCCGGTCTTGATGTAATTGCGGCCGACGACCTGAAGGACGGCGCCCAGAAAATCGTGAAAGCGGTTAAGGGCTGACGCCGATGGTGCGCGTGGGAGTAGTTGTCGCAGCCTTGTTGGCGGTTGCTGCATGCAGCAGCGAAAGACGGCCAGACCTTCCGGTCCAGCAGAGCCTGCCGCCTGTTGGATTGGCATCGACGGCTGTCTGGCTGGAACAACGTGAAGGCAGCGCGCCGCGTGTGCGCGCCGCCCGCGACATCCCAACGTCCGAGATCCGGCCGGTCGTTTCCGGCGGCAGCGCACCTGCCGCGACGCCTGCTGCGCAACCAGCAGTACCAAACCGCGTGAAACCACAAGGCAACATAGCATTGGCCGCGCAGGCCTTTGCGGATACTTGCGTCGCATCACTGCCCAGCATGGCTGGTGTCGAACAGCGCTTCGATCAGGTAAGCCGACGCGATTTCGGCGTCGCACCAAACGAGGCAGGGCGAAACTACTTTCTCTCAGGCCAGACGCGTGGCGACATTTTCATGAGCGTCGCCCTCGGCGCTGGACGATCCAATATCTTCCAATGCAACATTTCTGTCCGTCGGCAGGACCAAGCCACGACCGCTCAAGCGCTGGTCAACACTGTCACGGCGGCGGGTTATGCACTGACACCGGTCACGGCCACAGGAAATGCGCAACAGGAATGGGCGATAGCCGGTGCACCGGCCAGAACACGATTGAAGATGGTGACGCGCACAAATGTGCTGGGTCAAAAGCTTACTGGGGTCTGGATTGTATGGCGCTAGGCGCACATCATATCCTTGGTGTCTTGTCACTGTGCGGTCTGGCTATGCCGGCGACCGCCGGAGTGCATCCAGCCATCGACGCATTTGTCTCGTACTGTTTCAAAGCAGGTCAGACAGTCGAGCGCGCGCATGCAAACATGGAAAGCATTGCAGGGGCGCCGTTGCCCTTCGATCTGACCTTCTGGGACAAATCGCTTGAGCCTGCGCCCGGAACACCTGATCACGCCGAACGCCGCTGCGCCGTTGAGTTCCACGGCAATCATGCAGCAGATGCCGTAAATGCTGTTCAGGCCAAGATGGCTGAACCGCCGGTCTTTGGTACGCCCATCCCATTGCCCGCACCATATGCCACGGAACCCGGCACAGCGTATCTCGAAGGTCGCGCCTTGTTGCGCGGACGCGTTGCCGTTGTCCATGTCGGCACACGCCAGGGCAAGACGTTCATCGCAGTCGACCGGCTTCCCGAAGAGGTGAAGGCATCCGATGCGCGTATTGAACGCCCCGGCGGGCGGTTGCCGCATCGCCAAGGGCTGCTGTTCGCCAACTTCGAAACCGCCCGCCCCGACGCTACTCTTTCCGCGACCGCGTGTGGCACCGCCAAGCGCGACGCTGTTCCATTCACAAAAACTACTCTCTCGCCGCAGACCCAGCCTGTCTGCGCCTGACAAACCAAGGAAGTGCTTCATGGCCGTACTCATCGATGAAAACACCAAAGTGATCTGCCAGGGCCTGACCGGCTCACAGGGCACGTTCCACACCGAACAGGCCATCGCTTATGGCACCAAGATGGTGGGCGGCGTGACCCCCGGCAAAGGTGGTCAGACACATCTGGACCTGCCTGTCTTCAACTCGGTGCATGAGGCGATGGATGTGACGGACGCGAACGCCTCCGTCATCTACGTACCGCCGCCCTTTGCCGCCGACTCGATCCTCGAAGCCATCGACGCAGAGATGCCTCTGATCGTGTGCATCACCGAGGGAATTCCGGTTCTGGACATGATGAAAGTACAGCGCGCCTTGGAGGGGTCTTCTTCCCGACTGATTGGGCCAAACTGCCCCGGTGTCATCACGCCCGACGCCTGCAAGATCGGCATCATGCCCGGCCACATTCACAAGCGCGGGAGTGTGGGTGTCGTGAGCCGCTCGGGCACCCTAACCTATGAAGCTGTGAAGCAGACAACAGATATGGGTCTCGGCCAGTCTTCGGCCGTAGGTATCGGCGGTGACCCCATCAAAGGAACCGAGCACATCGATGTGCTCGAGATGTTCCTGGCCGATGACGAAACCGAGAGCATCATCATGATCGGTGAGATCGGTGGCTCTGCCGAAGAAGACGCCGCTCAGTTCCTCGCCGACGAGAAAAAGAAGGGCCGCTGGAAGCCCACCGCTGGTTTCATTGCTGGCCGCACAGCCCCTCCGGGCCGCCGCATGGGCCACGCGGGCGCGATTGTTGCCGGTGGCAAGGGTGGCGCCGAGGACAAGATCGAAGCCATGCGCGCTGCGGGCATTGTGGTGGCCGACAGCCCGGCAACGCTGGGTGAGGCCGTGATGGAGGCGATCAAGGCGTAAGCATGCTGACCGCTCTGGCATCAGAACTGAGGGCATCACCCAACCACGTGTGGTGGAGTACCCACTACCGCAGGGAGCATTCGGGGTATGCACTAAGTTGCGGGCGGGCAAGGAGTGATTTTGTGAAGGAAAAGGAAATCGACCGACCTGTCATCGAATTCAGCTTGCGTCATTTTGGAAAAGTCCGAACGTCGCTGTATGAACTTGAGCAAGGACTGTTCTTGGTTGTCCGACGACCCCAAGCTGGAGCACTCGCGGGCAAGACTTCGGTTGATCTTGAAGTAACAAGCGAGTGGTCAGAGGCGGGCATACTCTCACCGCATCTGCGGGTGGTGCCTATTCCATATGCCGAGGCTGACACCATGCGCCTCCTGACGCGATTGAAAGAAGGAGAAACTGCCTGCTTCCGGTGGTGTAGTTTCGAAGTGAACTCAAAAGGCAATGTTGTCGTTTATGTGGACGCAGACGTTCGGGTGATCCTGCCGCGTCAGACATTCGATCAAGTTCTAGACGCAGTTAGAAGCCTCTCCGCAAAAGACACCTCAGCCCCAGATAAGAAAGGGCAAGTCCAATGACCGACCAATCCCCCAACGACCAGTTCCATGCCTCGTCCTTCATGCAGGGGCATAATGCGGAATACCTCGAACAGATGTATGCCCGTTATGCCAACGATCCGGCGGCAGTCGACGAAAGCTGGCAGGCGTTCTTCAAGGCGATGGGCGATGACGAGGTGTCGGTCAAACGCGAGGCCGAGGGGCCGTCCTGGGCGCGCGCAGATTGGCCGCCACAACCCGGTGACGATCTGACCGCAGCCCTCACTGGTGAATGGGCTTCCGAACCGGAAGTCAAAAGTGCAGGCCAGAAGATCAAAGCTAAGGCTGCGGAAAAAGGCGTTGAGGTCAGCGATGACCAGATCAAGCGCGCCGTGCTCGACAGTATCCGCGCCCTGATGATCATCCGCGCCTACCGTATCCGGGGGCATCTTGTGGCAGACCTCGACCCGCTGGGTATGCGCGATCAAACCCCCCACCCGGAACTGGACCCCAAGTCATATGGCTTCACCGAAGCCGACATGGACCGGCCCATCTTCATCGACAATGTGCTGGGCCTGCAAATCGCAACGATGCGCGAGATCGTCGAGATCGTGAAGCGCACCTATTGCGGCACCTTCGCGTTGCAATACATGCATATCTCGGACCCCGAGGAAGCCAGCTGGCTCAAAGAGCGGATCGAAGGGCTGGGCAAGGAAATCCAGTTCACCCGCGAGGGACGTAAGGCCATTCTGAACAAGATGGTGGAAGCTGAAGGCTTCGAAAAATTCCTGCACGTCAAGTACATGGGTACCAAACGCTTTGGTCTGGATGGCGGCGAAAGCCTCATCCCTGCGATGGAGCAGATCATCAAGCGCGGTGGTGCGCTGGGGGTCAAGGATATCGTGATCGGTATGCCCCACAGGGGGCGCCTGTCGGTGCTGGCAAACGTGATGGCCAAACCGTACAAGGCGATCTTTAACGAATTCCAGGGCGGGAGCTTCAAACCGGAGGACGTCGACGGCTCGGGCGATGTGAAATACCACCTCGGCGCTTCATCCGACCGTGAGTTCGATGGCAACACCGTGCACCTGTCGCTCACTGCGAACCCCTCTCACCTTGAAGCCGTGAACCCGGTGGTGCTGGGCAAGGCCCGTGCCAAACAGGATCAGAACAACGACCATGAACGCACCAGCGTTATGCCGATCTTGCTACACGGCGACGCGGCCTTTGCCGGTCAGGGCGTTGTGGCGGAATGCTTCGCGCTGTCGGGCCTGCGCGGCCACAAGACTGGCGGCACCATGCACATCGTGGTGAACAACCAGATCGGCTTTACCACTGCGCCGCACTTCTCTCGTTCCTCGCCCTATCCCACCGACAATGCGCTGGTGGTCGAGGCGCCCATCTTCCACGTGAACGGTGATGATCCGGAGGCTGTGGTGCACGCCGCCAAAGTGGCCACCGAGTTCCGCCAAAAGTTCCGCAAGGACGTCGTGATCGACATCTTCTGCTACCGCCGCTTTGGTCACAACGAGGGCGACGAGCCCATGTTCACCAACCCGGTGATGTACAAACGGATCAAAAAGCACAAAACAACGCTCACGCTTTACACCGAGCGTCTGGTCCGCGATGGCCTGATCCCTGAGGGCGAGATCGAGGATATGAAAGCGGCCTTCCAGGCCCAGATGAACGATGAGTTCGAGGCGGGCAAAGACTACAAACCGAACAAGGCTGACTGGCTGGACGGCAAGTGGTCACATCTCGACAAGAACAAGGATGACTACCAGCGCGGTAAGACGGCCATTGCGCCGGAAACGCTGGCCGATGTGGGTAAGGCCCTGACATCCACGCCGGACGGCTTCCCGATGCACAAGACCGTCGGACGTCTGATCGAGGCTAAGAAGAAAATGTTCGACAGTGGCGAGGGCTTTGACTGGGCCACAGGTGAGGCGCTGGCATTTGGCTCGCTCCTGACCGAAGGGTTCCCGGTGCGCCTTGCCGGTCAGGATTCGACCCGCGGGACGTTCAGCCAACGACACTCGGGTTATGTGAACCAGGAGACCGAAGAGCGGTATTACCCTCTGAACCAGATCCGGGCGGGTCAGGCGCAATACGAAGTTATCGACTCGATGCTATCGGAGTACGCGGTGCTGGGCTTTGAATACGGCTACTCGATGGCTGAGCCGAATGCCCTGACGTTGTGGGAAGCCCAGTTTGGCGACTTTGCCAACGGTGCGCAGATCATGTTCGATCAGTTCATCAGCTCGGGCGAAAGCAAATGGCTGCGCATGTCCGGCCTGACTGTCCTGCTACCGCACGGGTTCGAAGGGCAAGGGCCAGAGCACTCCTCCGCCCGCCTGGAACGCTTCTTGCAGATGTGCGGTCAGGACAACTGGATCATCGCCAACTGCACGACGCCGGCAAACTACTTCCACATCCTGCGCCGACAGATCCACCGCGACTTCCGCAAGCCACTGATCCTGATGACGCCAAAATCCCTGCTGCGTCACAAGATGGCCATCAGCAAGGCCGAGGAGTTCACGACCGGCTCGTCCTTCCACCGCGTGCTATGGGATGACGCTGAGCACGGGAATTCCGACACCAAGTTGGCCAAGGACGACAAGATCAAGCGCGTCGTCATGTGCTCGGGCAAGGTGTATTACGACCTGCTGGAAGAACGTGACACCCGCGGCATCGACGACATCTATCTGATGCGGATTGAACAGTTCTATCCGTTCCCGGCGATCTCTCTGGTCAAGGAACTGGAGCGGTTCAAGGGGGCCGAAATGGTCTGGTGCCAGGAAGAGCCCAAGAACCAAGGCGCCTGGACGTTCATCGAACCCAACATCGAATGGGTCCTGACCCGCATCAAGGCCAAGCATCAGCGCCCCGTCTACGTGGGCCGCGCCACATCCGCCAGCCCTGCAACGGGTCTGGCCAGCCAGCACAAAGCCCAACAAGCCGCGCTCGTCAACGAAGCGCTGACCATCGAAGGATAAGACAATGACCACCGAAGTCCGCGTGCCCACCCTGGGCGAGAGCGTCACCGAAGCCACCGTCGCTACTTGGTTCAAGAAACCCGGCGACAGTGTCGCGGTGGACGAGATGCTGTGCGAGTTGGAAACCGACAAGGTCACGGTTGAGGTACCCAGCCCCGTGGCTGGAACCTTGGCTGACATCGTGGCAGCAGAAGGCGAAACTGTTGGCGTCGACGCCCTGCTTGCCAACATTGCTGAGGGGGCCGGTGCGACCGCCGCCCCATCCGGCGACGGACCGAAGGAGCATCACGAAGAACAGCGTGACGCCGCTCCGAAAGCTGCAGGCAGCGGTGAAACTGTCGACGTGATGGTGCCGACCTTGGGCGAAAGCGTAACGGAGGCAACTGTCAGCACGTGGTTCAAAGCCGTTGGTGATAGCGTCGCGCAAGACGAAATGCTCTGCGAGTTGGAAACCGACAAGGTCAGCGTCGAAGTCCCCGCCCCCGCTGCTGGAGTCCTGGCTGAAATCACGGCGCCCGAAGGGACCACCGTTGATGCATCCGCCAAGCTGGCGGTTATCTCCTCTTCCGGTGCTGTTGCTGCACCTGCCGCAGCCGCCCCCGAAGCCGCACCAGCTGCTGTCCCCGCGGGGACAGGGCGTTCGGATGTGGAAAATGCTCCGTCGGCCCAGAAAGCGATGGCGGAGGCCGGCATCAGTGCCGATCAGGTCACTGGCACGGGGCGGGATGGCCGTGTGATGAAAGAGGATGTGGCCAAGGCCGTCGCAGCGGCGGCCACCGCCCCCGCGCCGACAGTGCCTGTCACGGCACCCCGTGCGCCCGTGGCCGCGGACGATGCGGCACGCGAGGAGCGGGTCAAGATGACCCGCCTGCGCCAGACCATCGCCAAGCGTCTCAAGGACAGCCAAAACACTGCCGCCATGCTCACCACCTACAACGAGGTGGACATGACAGAGGTGATGGCGCTGCGGAATGAGTATAAAGACCTGTTCCTGAAGAAACACGGGGTGAAGCTGGGCTTCATGTCCTTCTTCACCAAGGCGTGCTGCCACGCCCTGAAAGAAGTGCCCGAAGTGAATGCCGAGATCGATGGCACAGACATCGTCTACAAGAACTTCGTGCACATGGGTATTGCCGCTGGCACGCCCACAGGCCTTGTGGTGCCGGTGATCCGCGAAGCCGACAGCCTGTCCTTTGCCGATATCGAAAAGCAGATTGCCGAAAAGGGCGCGCGCGCGCGCGACGGCAAGCTGTCAATGGCTGAAATGCAAGGCGGCACGTTCACCATTTCGAACGGCGGCGTCTACGGCTCGCTCATGTCCTCGCCCATCCTGAATCCGCCGCAGTCCGGGATTTTGGGCATGCACAAAATCCAAGATCGCCCCATGGCGATTGGTGGTCAGGTCGTGATCCGGCCCATGATGTACCTGGCACTCAGCTACGACCACCGCATCGTGGACGGCAAAGGCGCGGTGACGTTCCTTGTGCGGGTAAAAGAGGCACTGGAAGATCCGCGGCGGTTGTTGATGGATTTGTAGGGGTTTGAACATTGACGAAAGAGGAGAATGCCCAATCGCTTTCTAAATTCGCGCGAATTGCACTCGCGTTGGTTGGTCTAGTGAGCGGTTTGGCTCTCGGTTTCGCATGGGTCGTTTTCGACACAGAAACAGGTGGGATAGTAGCCCTGGCCGGAGCTATGGGATTAGTTTTTGCAGCTATTAATCTGCATGAGCACCTGCCACGGCGATTTTGGCCGCTCGTTGCCACCCTTTGTCTTACTTACCTTGTTTTACTTTGGTTTCCAGAAACAGAGCGACCAGGACAAGGATCGATCATGGCTCTAGGTGGAACTAGCGCAGGATACTTTTTGGCAGTGCTTTTTGCTTTTGCCTTCTCAAACAAGAAAGCAACAGAATGACCCCAGAACTCACCTACCTCATCTATGCCATCATCCTGTTGATCGCTCACGCAATCATTCAGGCCACCTTCTCCGACCTGTCAAAAGGACTGGGCTGGGCGCTTGGCCCACAGGACGAGCACCGCGACCAGAATGTGATCGCAGGCCGCATCCAGCGGGCGCTCAAGAACTATCTAGAAACGCTCCCCGCCTTCATTGCGCTCGCGCTGATACTCAAGGTAACTGACTTGGGCACCGCCGCCACCGCCACCGGAGCAGCACTTTGGTTCTGGGCGCGTGTCGCCTACATCCCCGCCTACGCCTCGGGCATCCCCATGGTGCGATCCATCGCATGGTTTGCGTCTCTTGGTGGACTGGTCCTGATGATCCTGCCACTGTTGGGGGCCTGACCGGGCAGACACGATGACACCGGAACTCACCGCCCTTGCCCTCGCAGCCATGCTTCAAGTGCTGCAATTCGTGCTTATGGCTGTGCCCACGAACATCGAATTGCCGCAGGGCAAGACATTGTCCCCGCGAGACCGCAAGCGTTTGGGCGGTGACATTCAGGATCAGGTGTCTGACAAAACAGCCCGTCTGATCCGAGCCTGGGAAAACCACTTTGAAAGCCTCGCGCTGTTCACGATTGCCGTCATCGTGGTGTCCTTGGCGAACACAAACAGCGCCTTCACCGCGACCTGCGCGTGGTCCTACCTGGCCGCCCGCATCCTCTACATACCCGCCTACTATTTCGGCCTGACCCCTTGGCGGTCGCTGATCTGGTTCGCGGGCTTCCTCGCTGCACCCTGCATGTTGATCGGGGCGCTCTTATGATCTTCTTCTGACGCAAATACCACGGGGGGCCGGGGGCAGCGCCACCGGTCCGACGCCAAAACAAAAGGACCAAACCCATGGCTTCTTACGACGTAATCATCATTGGCTCCGGCCCCGGCGGCTATGTCTGCGCGATCCGCTGCGCGCAGCTGGGCCTGAAAACGGCCTGTGTTGAAGGACGGGAGACTTTGGGCGGCACCTGCCTCAACGTCGGCTGTATCCCGTCAAAGGCACTGCTGCATGCCAGCCACATGCTGCACGAGGCTGAACACAACTTTGCCGCCATGGGTCTCAAGGGCAAAAGCCCGTCGGTCGATTGGA